>CAMBXP010000006.1 GCA_945871895.1 Chryseobacterium gleum
GGTTACAAGGCAGTCGTCATAGAGGAGGCATGACTATTATTTAGGCTTTTGTATAGAACACGGGAAGTCCATTGAAGATGTAAAGAGAAAGGTACAAGTGAAAAGTATTCACGAGGCTGAATATTGATGCTTTAATGGATGGCGGATGATCTTGTAGTAGTGATGAAACTCTGGTAATAGGAGTGCAGCGAAGGAGTTCAATTGTACAGTAGAGAATATTTTACTTAAAATGAGGGACAGACGGTATTTATTTAGCCTATCAACAGTGTGCTTGAGGAAGCTGGATTTGAAGAAAAGTGGTTGTTCGGAAATTCCGAATAACCATTCAATAGAATCAATCACTTTAAAGAAATTCGGGATTTCCGAATTTCAAAAAAGAGGGACAGGCGATTTTTATTTTACTACAACAAAGCAGCTGGCTGGGTAATAAGCATGAAAGCGACATTTACAATGATGAGGGGAATAATAATCTATCTCCCTACAGCGCACATGGCAATGCACCCCCCTCTTCTCTAAGAGGGAAGGAGATTTTCATCCCAACCAAAACCAATATTTAATACCTTCGCATTCTAAAAATTAAGTATGCGCTATCTATTTTTATCTTTACTCATGGTACTTCAATCTTCGAGTTTTGCAGTAGAAAAATCTGATTCTTTGCAACAAATATTAAACAAAGTAGTGGACAACAAAAAGGTGTTTGGAGCTACTTTCGCCATTAAATATCAAGATAGCATTTGGCATGGTGAGTCGGGTAACATTAAAAGTGATCAGCCTTTTTTTATTGCTAGTACAACAAAGCTTTTTGTCACTTCCATCATTTTAAAATTGCGCAGTGAAGGCAAACTTTCATTAAACGATAAGATTTCGAAATACCTCGATTCTTCGGTGATGAAAGATTTACACATCTATAAAGGCAAAGATTATTCTTACGATATCACCATTCAACATTTGCTGGCGCAAACCAGTGGCTTGCCCGATTATTTTGAAGATAAAAATAAAGAGGGAGTGAGCTTAGAATTGCAATTGTTTGAAGGTAAAGACAGGTCGTGGACTTTTCTAGATGCCCTAGCCATAAGCAAAACACTGCCCACCCATTTTATTCCTGGTACTGCAAAAAAGGCGCATTACAGCGATACCAACTTTCAGTTGTTAGGTAAAATTATTGAAGCGATTTACGGTAAATCATTCAATGAAGTAGTGGAGGAAATTATTTTTAATCCTTTGGCCATGAAGTCAACATATATTTATAAAGATAGCAAAGACACCACGCCTTTGCCTTTGTATTACAAGAGTGAGAAGTTAATGATTCCATTGGCGATGAGTTCTTTTGTTGCTGATGGTGGAGCGGTATCTACCACTACCGATATGCTCATTTTTATTGAGGCATTTTTTACAGGTAAACTTTTTCCGGTAAGCTATATCGAAGAGTTGAAACAATGGAATAAGATATTTTTTCCTTTGCAAAGTGGAGTAGGAATTCATCGTTTTAAATTGCCTTGGTTTTTTGATCCGGCAGGTATGACACCCGAGCTTATCGGCCATTCGGGCTTATCGGGAGCTATGGCTTATTACAGCGAAAAAGATAAGTTGTTTATCGTTGGTACAGTAAATCAAGTGGCCTATCCATCTACCTCATTTAATACTGCCGTTAAATTGATAATGAAGGTGAGAGGTAAGAAGTAGTGGATATTAATACTGCTTTATCTCCCCAGGCGCGGGCTTCCAAGCGCGTGCCTATTGTATTGGCATTTGTAATGCCTTTTCATTTAAATTCAATCTATTGAAGTGCAGTCCAAACTTTAAAAAATAGGGCCAAACGACATTTATTTAGGAGCTTTTTAATCAAGCTCATCAACAGCCAAAAAAAATCTCAACCCCTTATTATTCCCTTTTAACCTATCCTAAAAAAACAATACATTAGCAAGCAAATACATTTAACAATTTGACTCAACGTCAATAACATTCTCAAAAACAAATGGAGCAAATTAAAGAGGTGATGCGACAAATGATTGATGTTTCGGAGGTTGACGGCTATGGGACGGAGGGTATTTTTGAAAAGAGCCCTAAACGGTACAAAACTAATTTCAATGACAATACAATTGTCGCAGTAGGTAGTCACCAGTCGAAAGACTGGCGCCAATGGTAGGTAGTTTAATCCTTTCAATCTTTCCATCCTGTAAATCAAGGTTCAGACGATTTTTTTATCTTAGCACAACCTAACTAAAACTATTTTACAATGAAGAATTCAATTGAGATTTACAAAGGAAAAGACAATCAAACCCAAATAGAAGTTAAGTTTGAGAGTGAAAGTGTGTGGTTAACGCAAGCGCAATTAACCCAATTATTTGAAAGAGACAGAACTGTTATCACTAAGCATATTAACAATGTTTTCAAGGAGCAGGAATTGGATGAAAAAAGCAATGTGCAAAAAATGCACATTGCAAATTCCGATAAGCCAGTTGCTTATTATAGTCTGGATGTAATCATTTCTGTTGGTTATCGCGTAAAATCACTTCGAGGTACACAATTTCGTCAATGGGCGACTCAGCGTTTAAAAGACTATTTGGTAAAAGGTTATGCCGTTAACGAACAAAAACTAAAGGCATCGCAAGAGCAATTGAACAGCTTAAAGCAAAGCATAAAGTTGCTGGAGAATGTGGTGGCTAAAAAGGAGCTGAGTTCTGATGAAACCAAGGGACTGCTAAAAGTAGTGAGTGAGTATGCGCAAGCATTGGACTTGTTAGATCAGTACGATCATCAACGTTTGCAAATACCAAGTACCCAAAAAGAAAAGCTGCAAAAGCTGGCTTACAAAGAGGCTATTGAGCAAATACATTTGTGGAGAGCAAAACAAAAAGCAGGTAAGTTGTTTGGTAACGAAAAAGACCAGTCGTTTAAAAGTTCCTTAGAAACTATTTATCAAACTTACAATGGTGTTGACTTGTATCCCAGCATTATTGAAAAAGCGGCAAATCTCTTGTACTTCGTGGTGAAGAATCATTCTTTTTCTGATGGTAATAAACGTATTGCTGCCGGATTGTTTGTTTTCTTTTTGGATAAGAATAGGAAGTTGTACAACAGTGATGGCTCTAAAATAATTGCCGATAACGCTCTAGTGGCCTTAACCATTATGATTGCCGAAAGCAAAACAGAGGAAAAAGAAATGATGACAAAATTAATTGTGAATTTAATTCAGGGGAACTAAGGTGTTTTAACAACTTTTTTCGAGATCAACATTCTCTAAGAGGCAAGAAGTAGTGGATATTAATACTGCTTTATCTCCCCATGCGCGCGCTTCCAAGCGCGTGCCTATTGTATAGGCATTTGTAATGCTTTTTCATTTAAAATCAATCTAATGAAGTGCAGTCCAAACTTTAAAAAATAGGGCCAAACGACATTTATTTAGGCGCTTTTTAATCAAGCTCATCAACAGCCAAAAAAAATCTCAACCCCTTATTATTCCCTTTTAACCTATCCCAAAAAAACAATACATTAGCAAGCAAATACATTTAACAATTTGACTCAACGCCAATAACATTCTCAAAAACAAATGGAGCAAATTAAAGAGGTGATGCGACAAATGATTGATGTTTCGGAGGTTGAATTAAACGACTTCTTAAGCGGGGCTAGCATCAAAACGTTTAAACGACAAGAGGTTATAAGTCAGCCCAATGCCATCCCCAACGAAATATTTTTTATCAATAAAGGAATAGTTAGGGTTTTAATAAGCGACAGCGAAGGAACTGAGCATACTATTCATTTTGCCTTAGAGAACCAGTTTATTGCCGACTATTCTACCTTCATTCAAAAGAAACCTTCGATGTACACTTTGCAAACTTTGGAAGAAACCCAAGTGGTAGTTTTGCCGCGTGCCACTATTGAATGGGGATACAACAATTTAAAAGAAGGAGAGAAAATGGGCCGACTGGTTGCTGAATATTACTATATCTATCAGGACGACAGAATTAAAAATAATTATGTTAGAACGCCAAAGCAGCGTTACGATAGCATTAGCGAAGTGTTTCCCAATATTCACAACAGGGTTCCGCAACATATGATAGCATCATATTTGGGTATTTCCCCAATACATTTGAGTAGGCTAAAAAAAATCTGAAATAGAAAAACTATAAACATTTGTTATCGTTTGTTACTTGCCAAATGACCGTTCTTTGCATTGCAATCAAAATGAATTTTAATAAAAGCACGAGCCGAAGAAAATCAAAAATAACATGAAAGAATATATTTTAATCACAGGAGCCAGTTCGGGCATTGGCTATGAAATGGCAAAACAACTGGCGTCGAAAAACTTCAATTTGTTGCTCGTAGCAAGAAGTGAAGATAAATTGCTGAAGCTGCAACAAGAATTAAAAAAGCAATTCAACATTGAAGTTGAATACTTGTTGTATGATTTGTCGGAGCCCAATTCTGCACAAGATTTATACAACCAAGTGCAAGAGAGAAAATATATGGTGACAGGCTTGATTAACAATGCAGGCTTTGGTGAATATGGCAACTTTGTGGAAATGCCCTTGAAAAAAGATGAAGAGATGATTGCCATTAATATTAATGCTTTGGTTGGCCTCACTAAATTATTTGGGGCTGATATGGTAAAAGCAGGAAAGGGGAGAATAATGAATGTTGCGTCGATAGTTTCATTTTTGCCCTTTCCTTACTATTCCATCTATTCGGCTACCAAATGTTTTGTATTGGCTTTTACAGAGACTGTTGCTGCCGAGCTGCAAGGAACAGGTGTGAGGGTAACGGCGCTTTGTCCGGGAGTTGTTGAAACACCCTTTCATACCAACGCAATGCGCAAAACCAAAGGAATGAGCATTAACAAAGCCATGCCAGCAAATGAAGTTGCCACAGCCGGAGTTGATTTGTTTTTGAACGGAAAGGGTAAAAAGATTGTAGGCTTTATGAATTGGTTTGTAAGCAATTTGCCAAGAGTAACAGCCGATAGATTAATGATGAAAATTAAAAAGAACCTAGCAAGTATTAAGTCATGATAGATTTTATTCAACAACTCAAACACAGAAACGAAACCTTGTTTTATTATGGTTTGCTATGCCTACTATTTTCTTTTATTTTCCTTGCACTTACAAAGTTTACCAACACTCAGGTATTCAATGTAAACGCTTGGTACAAGCCCTTTAAATTCGCATTTGCAACTTTCCTTTTTGCTTGGGCGATGGCTTGGTATTGCTATTACTTGTCCAATTTTAACATTAAAATTTTTAATTGGACGGTCATCATTTTGTTGAGTTTTGAGATTTTTTACATTGCATTTCAGGCAGGTAGGGGACAGCTTTCGCACTACAATTTAAGCACGCCCGTTTATGCCACGTTGTATTCTATGATGGCCTTAGCAGCCACTTTGGTAACTATTTATACAGCATATGTTGGAGTGCTTTTTTTCACCAACTCTTTTCCAGAATTACCAACTTACTACGTTTGGGCTATTCGATTAGGAATTATTCTTTTTGTAATATTCTCCTTTGAAGGGTTTTTGATGGGCTCGAGATTGAACCATAGTGTAGGAGCCTTAAACGACAATTCAAATTGGTTCATCGTTGGCTGGAGTAAAACAGTGGGCGATTTAAGAGTGTCGCATTTCATTGGTATGCATGCCTTACAGGTGCTGCCTGTGTTATCGTATTATGTTTTAAAAAATACGAAATTGACGATTGGACTATCCATTATCTACGGACTTTTGGCTTTGCTAACACTCGTTCAGGCGCTAAAAGGTAAGCCATTAATTACAGCTAAAAATACACAAAGCGAAATTAGCGAAAGGCTATAATGTGCCTAAATTTTCTGCGCTGAATAACTTAGCTCTTCAATACGAAACAAATTGTACGATTTTTCTGTTCTAGAGTAAACTATTATTATGGCGGCATTCAACAATTTAAAAATCATTTCACTTGATAGGTCGGTTCCCAACAATGTTGTTGTTGAATTTGCTGTTCCTGATGAATTGAAAGCGCAATTTAAGTTTCATCCCGGACAATTTGTAGTGGTGAAATATGTGGTGAAGGGGGTAGAGTATAAAAGAAGTTATTCGGTAAGTTCCTCATCGGTGGCCAATGTTCCCTTGCAAATTACAGTGAAACGCGTTGGCGAAGGCATTACCTCTAACTACGCCAACAACGAATTGAAGGTGAATGATTTTTTAGATGTTACCACGCCACGTGGTAAATTTTGCATTGAGTTAAGTGCCCACAACAACAAAACATATTACCTCATAGCTGCAGGAAGTGGCATAGCGCCAATGTACTCTATGATGCAGTCGGTACTAGTAGCCGAGCCCAACAGTAACTTAGTTTTGCTGTATGGAAATAGAAACGACGACAACATCATTTTTGGCAAAGAAATAAACGAGTTGTTGCAAAAGAACAAAGCGCGTTTAAAGGTGCAACATGTGTTGAGTCAGCAAACCAAGTCCCTACAACTGTTAAAAGACGAGTCGATTTGGGAAGGTAGAATAGGAGAAGAAAACATTAAAAAATTATTTGCATTGCATTCCTTAGATAGCGAGTACAGCGTTTTTGTTTGTGGCCCATCTGAGATGAATGTGGCATGCAAAGAGATTTTCGCCAACATGAATTTCCCTAAAGAAAAGGTGCACATTGAATTCTTTGGAAAAAATAATTTAACAGGGTAGGTTGTTAGCCAATATTCGCTGGTAATTTATATATTTAGTACATGAAGAAATTATTTATTGTTGGACTGTTTTTCCTTTTTGCAGGAAATATTTTTGCGGTAGTTGATTCTACCTTTATTCGCTATAAACTATTGAACGATGCCGATTCTGCCTTAATTGAATATAAAGACAACGACTATACCTTGAAGCTTAAGTTGGCGCATTTAAATTACTTGAACGCTGAAAGAAAGAAGAACAAAGTAGGCACACTTAAGCTTGATATATTGGCTTCGCGCGTTGCTAATAAAATGGCGAGGGAAGCCGCTACGCATCATTTTGTGGGACACCTATCGTTAGATGGTTTAAAGCCCTATCATCGTTATGCTTTTGCTGGAGGTAAAGATCATGTGAGCGAAAATGCATCGGGTTATTGGACCAACAGTGAAGGTAAAACAGATAGCGCCACCACCATGAAATGGATGAAACTGCAGCACGATGGTTTTATGAAAGAAGTAGCGCCCAACGATGCGCACAAAAAAAATTGCTTAGATAAATTTCACACACACGTTGGTATTGGTTTTTATATGAGTGCGAAAGATTTCTTCTACTACGAAGAATACATCGACCGTGCATTTACTTTTGAAAGTGTGCCAGATACCGTTAATGTTAAACAAGAGTTTACGTTTAAAGTTAAGGTGCAACCGCAGCAATTTATATCGGCATTGATGGCTTATTATGAACCAGAGCCTTATCCAATAGATGCAGAAGATGCCAAAGAAGAAAGGACTTACGACGATTTTACCAATGTGGTGGCTGCCGAAATTTTACCTTGGGATTTGGCGAAACTGAGAAAAGGAGAGGAGTATGAAATTAAGTTGATGTTTAAAAAACCTGGCTTGTACTACATTAACCTTTACCGCGATTTTAAGGAAGAAACAGTGAAAGGAGAATTTACCAGCAAAGGAAAAATGCAAGCTTGTGGAATTGTGATTGTGGCCAAATAATTATTTAGGCAAAAGCGCCATCGTTAAGCGGCTGATGCAAACCAGTTTTCCTTGTTCGTTTACAATTTTGATTTCCCAGATGTGCGTTTTTCCGCCGATATGAATAGGTGTGGCGGTGCCGTATACAAAACCTTTGCTCACCGGACGAACATGATTGGCGTTGATTTCTAGTCCGACACATATTTGTTTTTCTTGATTGATCACCAAAACAGAAGCAATACTTCCAAGTGACTCTGCCAAAACTACCGATGAGCCGCCATGCAAAATTCCTGCGGGTTGCATGGTTCTGCGGTCGACTGGCATTTTTCCGCTTACACTATTGTCGGTTAATTCTGTGATTTCTATGCCAATATGTTCCAAAATAGTATTTGGGATAAATTTTTGTAGGTCATCAATTGTGTAATTTTTATACCACAGCATCTTAGTTCAAAATTTAATGTTGAAGGCATAAAGTTAAGTAATATTTAAATGGCTAATCTTTATAAAGAATTAAGAAATGAAATTGTAAAGGCTTCAACAATTCCTTTGTTGTTCTTAACGATGTGCTGGCTTGTCTTTTTTGCAGAGTATGTAACTTCCTCCTCTTTTTATCAATACGGATTAAAATCTTTAAGTCTTGAAGGTTTGCGCGGCGTGTTGTTTATGCCATTTTTACACGGAGATGTGGAGCATATTTTCAACAACTCTTTTGGCATACTCACCTTAGGCACTTTGTTGTTCTTTTCTTACAAAGAAATTGCATTTAAAATTTTCGCCTTGATTTTTTTAATTTCTGGTTTATGGACATGGAGTATACCTAGCAGCGGCTACCATATTGGTGCGAGTGCTATTTTTTATGGCTTGTTTGGTTTTCTTACTTTGAGCGGAATACTGCGAAGAGAAATGCGACTTTTAGCCATTACCTTTTTGGTGATTTTTGTACATCAAGGTATTGTTTGGGGCGTTTTTCCCGGGAAGCCTGGTATCTCTTGGCAAGGACATTTGGCTGGCTTTTTATCGGGTATAGTATTGGCGGTTTACTACAGAAAAGAGGGGCCGCAAAGAATAAAAAAAGTACACAATGACGACGACTCTTTTAACGAAATGCGCTTTGGTAAATATTATTGGGATGAAGAAAAGCGTAAACAAGAACTAGAAAAACAACAAGTAGAAGAAATTAAAGTTATCTACTTTTATAAAAAGGAAGATTAAAGATTCTGTTACATTTATACAATGAACAAAAAAACGCTGAAAGATCTTTTAGATACCAAAGTTTTACAATTCAATTCTCCCGATTTTATTAGCGAAGATCCAATTGCCATTCCTCATTCATTTCGCAAAAAAGAAGATATTGAAATCTCGGCTTTTTTGGTTTCTGTTTTTGCGTGGGGACAGCGAAAAACTATTGTGAATAACGGATTTAAGTTGATGGACTTGATGGACAATGCGCCACACGATTTTATTTTAAATCACGACAAAGCTGAGCTCAAACGATTTAAAAAATTTGTTCACCGCACTTTTAATGGTGATGATGCGATGTATTTTATTTCTCGATTGCAAGAGATTTATCAAAAGGAGAAGGGTTTAGAAAACTTTTTTGTTTCCTGCTACAATGGTACTATGCAAGAATCGATTGCCGAATTTAAAAAGCAGTTTTTCGCATCGAATCATTTGGCTAGAACAGAAAAACATTTGCCCGACCCATTGAACGGCTCTTCGGCAAAACGATTCAACATGTATTTGCGATGGATGGTTCGACAAGACAATGCAGGGGTAGATTTTGGAAGTTGGAGAAAGATAAAAACGCAAGATTTATATTGTCCGCTTGATGTGCACACCGGCAACGTAGCCCGTAAATTAGGCATACTCAAGCGAACCACAAACGACTGGCAAGCTTTAGAAGAATTGATGAAAGTGCTACGATCTTTAGATAGCAATGACCCTGTGAAATATGATTTTGCTTTGTTTGGATTGGGTGTTTCGGGAGAGCTTTAAGATTAGCGAGTTAACACAATATAATCTTTAATTAAGGTGTTCAAAAACTTCACTTTGTCTTTTGGGGCAGGCACATCAATTTTTTCTACAACGATTTTAAATACCTCGTTAAGCGCTTTTTCATTGGCCTCACTAGGGTAATTTTTATTTCTATCTAACACATCTTTAATCAACAGCATATCTTGCTCTTTAAAAGATTTTACTGCCAAATAAACGGGAGTGTAGTTGCTGGTTGTTTTGATAGATAGAATATCATTGAGTACTATTTTCTTGTCGGCTTTAATTTTAATCACTGTGGTATTAGCGAGTAAATCGCCTAGTCGCTGACCCTTGTTGGTAGAATTCATGGTAACAGCAGCAATGCTTCCTAAGGAAAGAAAAACATCTACTAACTTAAAACACCAACGAATGGCGCTATCTATTCCTTTAAGTTTGGTGCCGTTTAGCTTCACTACTTTGATGCCCAGCACATACTTACCAAAAGTTTGACCTTTAAAAATGATTTCGCTGCTAAGGGCGTGGCCAAAAATAATGGTGGTAACTAATAAGGAGAGAATCATCATAGCTACCTTGTTGTTAGAAAACAAAGCGCCAAAGGTAACACCTAAAATAGCACAACTTAAAACCACCAATACTAAATCGAGAGCCAAAGCCAATAAGCGCTGCCAGAAGGTAGCGATTTCGTATGTAACGCTTACTTTTTGTGTGGTTTGTATATCGATGGTTTTCAAAAAAAAACTATTTTAGCATTGGATGCGCGAAACAAAATTCATAGAGCAAAATAAAGAAAAATGGTCGAAGTTTGAGAAGATTTTAGATGACAATAAAAAAGATCCAGAAGAATTAAGCGAAGTTTTTATTGATATCACCGACGATCTATCGTATGCCAGAACTCATTATCCCAATAGATCGGTTACGGTTTATTTGAATTCTTTGGCGCAAAAAATATTTCAAAAATTAAATTCGGTAAAGTATTCTAAACGCAATCCATTTGTTCATTTCTGGAAAGAAGAAATGCCTTACGCTATTTATCACGCCCGAAAAGAATTGATTTTCGCCTTTGCCATATTGTTGGTTTCGGTGTTGATTGGTGCATTTTCTACCCATCACGATCCTTCTTTTGCCAATCAAATTTTGGGAGATGAATATGTGGGTATGACTGTTGAGAACATTAAGAAGGGCGACCCTATGGCGGTGTACAAAAAGAACGATGCTTATGATATGTTTTTGTACATCACGATTAACAATGTGAAAGTGGCTTTTTTCACTTTTATTTTGGGCGTTTTCGCATCTGTAGGTTCGGTAGCTTTCATTATTAACAATGGAATTATGCTGGGTACTTTTCAGTATTTCTTTTATCAGCACAACTTATTAGGTACGTCGGCTTTGGTGATTTGGCAGCACGGTACTTTAGAAATAGCCTCGCTGGTAATTGCAGGTGGGGCAGGGATAGTGTTGGGTAAAGGATTGGTTTTTCCGGGTACCTATTCTCGCGGACAATCGTTTTTTCTTTCGGCACAAAAAGGTATGCGCATCATGCTGGGCGTTGTGCCCATTATTATAATGGCAGCGCTTATTGAAAGTTTTTACACAAGATATACCGATGCCAATATAGTGGTTAGGTGGATGGTTATTGTAGTTTCGTTGGCATTTTTGATTTGGTATTTTATATGGTATCCTTATCATAAGAACAAGAAGGTTTTTGATGCTTCCTTGCACGATGAAAAAGTTTTTAGCTGGGCTAAACGCAAAATCAACTTCAAAGCTATTAAAACGCCTAGTCAGGTTTTATCAGATACTTTCACTTTGTTTTCTCGCTATTTTAAAAAGATAGCATTGTTTGCCTTTTTGCTTGCTGTTGTATCGGTAGTGGTTTTGTACTTTATCGACACCGAATATTTCTTGCAGGTTAGAAATGTGGGTGATGTTTCATCCACCTTTGCTTCGAGGTTTTTCAACTTTGTATTTGGCTATGCCATGTTCTTTAATTACAGTGAGCATTTCTATTTGTACTTTATTGTGTTTGCTGCCTTTTCGCTCATTGCTATTTTGGCAAATTATTATGTGGATACTGAAGGTGAAGAGCAACAACCATTGAAATTCATGAACTATTTTTTCTCGTCGTACATCTTTAAAAATCATTTTATTGTATTGGTGGGTTTACAGTTTGTGCTAGGACTTTCCCTGTTTTTGGGCAGTATTAGCACTTTGTGCTTTTTACTATTAATGCCTGTTTTTACTTTGATGCAGTCCTTGGTTTTCAATAAGAGTTGGACATCTTTCACTAAAGTATTCAGGCTATTAAAAAATTCTTGGGGTACGCTTTTTCTGTGCTTTTTCGCACTATTGGTGTTGGGTACTATACTGTTTGCCATGGTAAATTCACCTTTACTAGGATTGTATTACGCATTTGTAAGTTGGAATTTATCGTTCGATTCAGACACAGCTGTTTTGTTTTTGAATAGCGTTAATTGGATGGTTAAGTTTTTCATGCTTTACAGTCTGTTGTTTTTGTTTCCTATTTGTTTTGCTTTAATGTATTTCTCTTTGAAAGAAATTACTCAGGCCGATGATTTAATGGATAGAATTAAAAAGTTTGCATCGAAATGAGAACTACATTTTTGAGGCATATCGTTTTTATTTTCTTGCTTGCGGGATCTGCTTCATTTGCTCAAGACTCTGTTTACATGGAAGATGTTGCTGATGAATATTCTGTGCTAGAGGAATACGAGGAAGATTCAATGGCTTATATTCCTTCACCAGATTCAATGGAGATTATTCCTACACCAGAATCTTTTCAAAATTTTGATGAAGACAAATGGAATAAGATTATTAAAGATTTCGATTATTCAACGGTGAAGAAAGTCGAGCAAAAGAAACAACAAATACAACCAAGCACCTTTCCATTGTTTGTGGTGTCGTTGCTTAAAATATTATTTTGGATAGTGGTTATTGGGGTGCCTTTGTTTTTAATCATATTCTTCGCAAGGCGCTATTATTCAAATCCTTCGAATAGCAAAATGAAATCTTTAGAAATAGAAGTGCACGATTTTATTCCAGAAAATATTGCCGAACTCAATGTAGAACAAATGTTACACGACGCCATAGCGGCCAAAAAACATAAAGAAGCGGTGCGCCTGTACTACTTAATTATATTGAAAGAATTGAACGATAAGAAATATATACTATTGAAAAAGAACAGTATCAGCAGAGATTTCTTGCAACAAATGTCGAAAAGAAAAGAATATTTTGCTTTTCAAAAAGCAACGTTGTTGTTTGAAAGAGTGTGGTATGGTGATGCCGATATGAATGACGAATCTTTTCCTTTGGTAGAGAATGTATTTAAAGATTTTATTGAACTAATTCGCGTGAAGAAGTAATGAGTGGAGGCAGAGTCATAGCGATTATAGTTGCAGTTTTAATGCTGATAGGATTGGTGATGGTTTTCGCCGATGATGAAAAAGCTAAAGAAATTGACTGGAATGAGCGCTATAGAGCGGGAGAAAAAGAACCTTACGACACTTATGTTATTGGAAAGATGTTGGAAGATTACTTTCCGCAACATTCTTTTCAATCGATAGACAAGCCGCTTAAAAAAATGCTTGATGCCAAAGCGCACGGAAATTATATAGCCATTGCAGAAAATTTTTATTGGTCGCAAGCAGACATAGATTCATTGCTTTCTTTTGTAAGACGAGGCAACAAGGCCTTTATATGCAGTTATCGTTTGCCCAATGAATTGATGAAAAGTATTGATCAAACTTACGATGGTACTGTGTTTAGTGAAACATATTACCCCACAGTTTACAGCGATTCGGCACTAAAAATTTATGCTTTTGCCAATGCCGAAAAATACTTGAAATTAGAACACAAGCTTAACAACATAACGGTGCCAGGCTATTGGAATGTGATGCCCGAATCATATACGCAAAGGTTTCATGCTCAGAATTTAGGTTTTGTAGAAAACACAATCAACGATAGCTTGAATATTCATTTTAGTAAAATTACCTTAGGCAAAGGCGAATTGTATATGCACTGCTTACCCATAGCTTTTAGCAACTATTACCAAATTACCAAAGAAGGAAAAGCCTACGCCGAAACAGTGTTTTCTTACTTAAACAACGACAATATTTATTGGGACGAAATTAGTCAGTACCCCATCAACGATTTCGCGCAATCAGAAAAATCGCCTCTGTCGTTTATCCTGGCGCAGGTATCTTTGAAATGGGCGTGGTACCTTTCGTTGATTTTGGTTTTACTGTTTATTCTGTTTAGAGCCAAAAGAAAACAAAAAGTAATTGCGGTGCTCGAGCCCAATATGAACACCTCTATCATGTTTATAGAAACTATTGGTAAGTTGTATTATTTGCAAAACAATCACCGCAAAATAGCTTTGTATAAAATGAAGCACTTTCAATATTTTGTAAGAAAGAGATACCAAATTAATATTGCCAAAAATGAAAGTAATGTTTTACTGTTGTTGGCCGACGCATCGGGAATTTCAATCGAGAAGATCAATGAGATTGTTAAAAAGTATCAGCACATCAAAGCTTTAGATAATATAGATAAAGAGCATTTGATGGAATTTTATCTGCTAATTCAAGAATTTTATAAAAAATGTAAATAGTTATGGAAGATGTAAACTCACCTTTAGACACTAGTGTGAATGCCGAAAATTTGGTGAAAGATTCGCGCTTGGAAAATGAAATTGCTGCTTTGCATGAGGCTTCTATTTTGATAAAAAAAGAAGTGGGTAAGGTGGTAATCGGACAAGATAAGATGATTGATTTGATGCTGGTGGGTTTGTTTACTGGCGGACACGTTTTGTTAGAAGGAGTGCCAGGTATTGCTAAAACAGTATCTGCTAAAATGTTGGCAAAAACCTTATCGGTGGGCTTTTCTCGAATTCAGTTTACGCCCGATTTAATGCCGAGTGATATTGTTGGTGCTTCTGTGTTCAACATGAAAACTTCTGAGTTTTCGTTTAAACAAGGTCCGGTTTTTTCAAACATCATTTTAATCGATGAAATCAATCGTTCTCCAGCAAAAACACAAGCCGCACTGTTTGAGGTGATGGAGGAGAAGCAGGTGAGTGTTGATGGTAAAACGCATAAAATGGAATTCCCGTTTTTTGTAATTGCTACTCAAAATCCGGTAGAGCATGAAGGGACTTATAAATTGCCCGAAGCACAGCTCGATCGTTTTTTGTTTAAGATAAAAATGGATTATCCAACGCTTTCAGAAGAACAACAAATCTTGAGACGATTTAAAGAAGATTTCGATTCTAAAGTGGTGGCAGAAGTACAACCTGTTATAAGCAGTGCTAAAATTAAAGCGTGCAGAGAAGCAATAGAAAAAGTGCATATTAAAGATGATTTACTCGATTATATTGCCAAAATAGTTTGCTCTACCAGAAACAATGGCGATATCTTTTTGGGGGCTTCTACACGTGCATCGCTGGCTATCATGAAAGCATCAAAAGCCATTGCTGCCTTGAGCGGCAGAAGCTTTGTAACTCCCGATGATATAAGATTTGTTGCTGGTCCGGTTTTAAACCACCGCATCATTCTTTCTTCAGACAGAGAACTTGAAGGCACCAAAGAGGAAGAAATCATCAACGGTTTAATTCAGAAAATAGAAGTGCCTAGATGAAAATAATTACGCAATTATATCTCACCAATCGTTTCTTCATCGCTTTTGCGTTGGTGGTGGTGTCGTTTTGCGTAAGCTTTTCTCTTCCATCTTTTTTCTTAATAGCACAAGGGCTGTTGGCCCTTCTCTTCTTGATTTTTATTGTTGATGCACTCATTTGTTTTCGTTTGAGTTTAAGAGTAAATGCCTCAAGAAAACTGAGTGACTATCTTTCTTTGGGTGATGAAAATGCGATTCATATAATGTTAAGCAATGACTCAAAAGCAAAAATTAGTGTGGAGATTTTAGAAGATTTACCCGAACAATTTCAAGAAAGAAATATGTTGATGCAGGTGTCTTTAAAGAAGCAAGAAAGTAAAGAGTTAATTTATCATTTGCGTCCCTTAAGTAGAGGAAAATATCATTTTGGCTTCATCAATATTTTTGTGAATTCTCCCTTAAGATTGTCGCAATACAGAACCAAGCAGCATAAGGAAGAGATGGTGAAGGTGTATCCTTCCATCATTCAAATGCGCAAATGTGAGCTAATGCTGTCTGATAAAACTGCTCATGGTTATGGCAGTAAAAAAATAAGAAGAATAGGACATAGCTACGAGTTTGAAAAGATTAAGAATTATGTTGAAGGCGATGATATTCGCAGCATCAACTGGAAAGCCACAGGCCGTAGAGATACCTTAATGGTGAATCAGTACGAAGATGAAAAATCGCAAAGTGTTTATTGCGTGATAGATAAAAGTAGAAGCATGATGCTTCCTTTCGATGGTTTGAGTTTGTTAGATTATTCTATCAATACAGCGTTGGCTTTGTCGAATATGGTTATTCGCAAACACGATAAAGCTGGATTAATTACTTTTTCCAACAAGCCCGAAACGCTCGTGAAGGCCGATAGCCGAAATCGCCAGATGGGTTTGATATTGGAAAGCTTGTATCAGGAAAGTGAAAATAAGTTGGAGGCCAATTACGAGCAGTTATTTTTAACCATCAGCAACAGTGTTAAAAATAGAAGTTTGTTGTTTTTGTTTTCCAATTTCGAAAGTTTACATGCTGTGCAACGTGTGCTTCCCTTGCTAAGAAAAATTAGTCAGCGCCATTTGTTAGTACTCATGTTATTTGAAAATACAGAAATTGAAAACTATAGTAAGCAATCGGCCACCAACATGGAAGATATGTACCTCACCACCATTGCCGAAAAATTTATTTACGATAAATACCGCATTTTACAAGAGCTAAAAAGTTACGGAATTCAGGTGGTGATTAATAAACCCAACGATTTATCGATAAACGCTATTAACAAGTATATTGAGTTGAAATCGAGAGGAAGAATTTAAACGTGCACTTTACGAAGTCCAAATCTCATAAGCTTTCTCGGCCTGCAACTCCAGCATAGGCAATCCGTTTTGAATTAAAGCACCTTTTTCTTTTCCTTTTTTGAGGAATAAAGTCTCTGCCGGATTGTATATTAAATCGTAAAGTAAATTGTTGGAATCGATGAATTGGTAGGGTATATCTGGACAAGCATCGATGTTGGGGTACATGCCAATCGGACTAGAATTTATGATAACAGGAAAATTTTTGATGGCGATTTCATTCAAATCGGTGTATGATTTCTCGTTGGCTTTTTCCGGATTTCTAGAAATATACACCACATCTAAACCGATGTTTTTAAGCACGTATTCCACCGCTTTTGCTGCGCCACCTGTGCCTAAAATCAATGCTTTTAGGTGGTTGTTTTTCAATAAAGGTTTAAGCGTTTCTTTAAATCCGTAGATATCGGTGTTGTAGCCTTTAAGCTTATAAGTATCACCAGTTCTTATGATTTTGATGGTATTCACAGCACCTATTTCTTTGGCTGCTTCATCTAGTTCATCTAAATATGGAAGCACTTGTTCTTTGTAAGGAATGGTTACGTTGAGTCCGATTAAATTCGGATTCGCCTTAATGATTTCGGGTAATTTATCGATAGAAGCAATCTCAAAATTTCTGTATTCTGAATCTTTAATATTCTCTTTCTCAAATTTCTTTTTGAAATATCCCGCAGAGAATGAGTGCGAGAGAGGAAAGCCTATGAGTCCGTATATCTTCATAAAT
The DNA here is from genome assembly GCA_945871895.1 of Chryseobacterium gleum. GTDB lineage: Bacteria > Bacteroidota > Bacteroidia > Flavobacteriales_C > JAHEZL01. The sequence continues at coordinate 17,362 of CAMBXP010000006.1, forward strand.
CTAAGATAAGATGCTTTTAGTTAATTCAATAATTTGAAGGTTTTGAATTTTATCTTCAGCGATTTCAAATTTCAATGCCGTTTGTACTTTATGAAAGCCGTGGGTGCCAAGTGCACCCGGATTCATATGCAAGCAGCCAATGCTTTTGTCGTACATCACTTTCAATATATGTGAGTGGCCGCAAATAAACAATTGTGGTTTTATTTCGCTTAACTTTTGGAAGAGAGCAGGAGTGTAGTTAGGTGGATAGCCACCTATATGTGTAATAAAAACCTTTACTTTTTCGCAGAAGAAAATGGCGTCTTTTTCAAATTCGCTGCGCACCTTATTGTCGTCGATATTGCCGTAAACAGCAACTAGTTTTTTCTTTGCTTTTATTTTATCGGTGAGTGAAATATCGCCAATATCTCCGGCATGCCACACTTCGTCGCAAGCATCAATATGTTTTTCAATTCGCGGGTCGAGAAAGCTGTGTGTATCAGAAATAAGAAGAATGTTCTTCATTAATCCAACCTTTTCAAATCACAATCTTTTACTTGCTTAATGATTAAAGGCACTTTCTCAATAGAAACGTTGCTGGTATCTAAACCAAATGCTTTCTCTTCACTTAAGCTTAATTTTTTAATGGTGAAGTAAGACTCCATTACAATTTTCTCGAAGAAAGGTAAGTCGTTTTCGTACGACAAGAACTTCTTCATTACGATGAAACGGAAGTCGCCAGCAATTTTTTCTTTGTGCAATGATTCGTAGCGACTTGTTAAATCAACTTCTTTGTTTTCGGCTAGCATGGTAACAACCTGACGGAACATAGTGTTGATTCTAGGCATTTCGCGGAAACCCAAACGGAAATCGATACGAATGATTTTGTGAGGAATGATTTGCGTTACTTTAAATTCACGGCAGTAAGGCTCATCGGCCAAATCAATGTGAACGAACCAGTAGATGTCGGCGCGTTTTGGGTGTTTCTTCAAAATAGAGTAAATCACCTTATCTTCAATTTCGTTGGGCTGCGCAGCACCTGTCATATACACCAAATGGGTAGCATATTTCTCAATGGTTTTATCGTTGCTCAACTGCATCAAAATAGGCAGGTACTTGTCCATTTTAGTAAACTCAACATATCTGTTTTGAATACGGCGAGAGATCATCCAAATAAACATAACGCTGCTTAATATGGCTGCCATGATTAAGGTAACATAACCTCCATGCATGAACTTCAATAAGTTGGCCACTAAGAAAGAGAATTCGATAGTTAAGAAAACGGCTAAAATACAATAAATCAACCAATTTGGGTAGCGGCGAAGCACCAAGAAATTAGATAGTAATATGGTTGTCATAATCATGGTAATCACGATAGATAAACCATAAGCGGCCTCCATGGCTTTGGCATTTTCAAAAAACAAAACGATACCAATACAACCAAAACACAAAATCCAGTTGACAGATGGTATATAAAGCTGACCGCGCTCCTCTGTTGGATATTTAATTTTCACTTTAGGCCATAAATTTAATCGCATAGCCTCATTGATAAGTGTGAATGAACCGCTTATTAATGCCTGACTGGCAACGATGGTTGCAGCTGTGGCAATAACGATTCCGAAGGGAAGGAACCATTCCGCCATTAATGAATAGAAAGGATTTCTATCTCCAAGAGTTTGCCCTTGCTGACTCAGCAACCAAGCGCCTTGCCCCATGTAATTTAAAATCAAAGTAGTTTTTACAAAGAACCAGCTTACGCGAATATTTTCGCGACCGCAATGTCCCAAGTCAGAATATAGAGCTTCGGCACCAGTGGTACAAAGAAAAACAGCACCTAACAACCAAAATCCACCGGGGTGGAGGGTCAGCAATTCGTATGCGTAAATTGGATTTAATGCTTTTAGAACAGTAGGATTATCCAGTATAAAAGAGACCCCTAAAATACCCAACATAGAGAACCAGATGAGCATTACCGGACCGAAAAACTTACCAATCAAGCTAGTGCCAAATTGCTGTGCAATAAAAATGATGGCAAGAATGCCAATTACGTATGGTATAACATTGAAGGTGCTATCGTTCAGATACAATTTAATTCCTTCCATTGCCGATGTAACAGAAATAGGAGGAGTGATGAAACCATCGGCCAATAAAGTGCTACCGCCAATGATGGCAATATAGATCAACCACTTTTTATTTAATCTTTTTAATAAGGTAAATAATGCGAAAATACCACCCTCACCTTTATTGTCGGCTTTTAAAGTAAGAAAAACATATTTCACAGTGGTTTGCAAAGTAAGGGTCCAAAAAATACAAGAAATACCACCAAGTACTAGCTGTTCGGTAATGGTTTCTTTATCAATTAAGGCACTCAACACGTATAAAGGAGAAGTACCAATATCGCCGAAGATGATTCCTAAAGTAATCAGCAATCCTGCGGCCGATACCTTATTCATGTTTGTATGTTTGTCTTGCATAAGTTTTTAAAGCGTGCCAAATATAAATCAAAAGATAACAGCGTAGGGGAAAAAGCCAATAAAAATGATTTTGTGAGTAAGCAGTCAATTCTCTGTTTTCATCGAAACCAGAAACAAAAATCAATTAATATGCAAAAATCAATACTCTTGCTGTTGGCTGCGCTGACCTTATTAAGTGTATCTCATTCTGCACAATGCAGCAATGCTTCATGGAACGGTCTGTGGATTGGAAAAACACCTTTGACATCCTCTAAAGTGTTGCTGAGTGCTCAGTCTTTGGGTATCGATAGCGGAGTGTATTTTTATAGCATTCTTGGTGAAGGAGTTTCTACTCAAGGTAAAATGGTGGTAGAATAATTTGATAAGAATCAATAATTTGAAAGCTTGAAGCAGCAATGCTTCAGGATTTTTTATTTGATAAGCACATACATTCCCAAAGTAGTTTTACCATACAAATCTATCACATCGGTGTTTTTCATTCTAACGCAGCCGTGACTGGCGGGCTTACCAATTAAACCTTCTTCGGGCGTGCCATGAATGTATATTTTTCGGCAATACGAGTCGTTTCCCTTGCCACGGTTACTCCCAAGTTCGCAGCCCATTAGCCATAAAATACGAGTGGTGACTTCATCTTTACCGGTATCTTTGGCTTCCTTTTCAATATAGGCTTGAGAACCGGTATAGCGCCCGTTTACCAGTATTCCTCCAAGTGGTGTACCTGCTCCGTTTTTATCACGAATGTAATGGAGTCCGAGGGGTGTTTTCAGCGAATTTTCTTCTGCTCCAATTCCATACTTAGAAGTAGAAACAGGATAAACCTTCACAAAAGCATTGTCTCTAAATAAGTACAATTTCTGCTCGCTTATAGAGATGTAAATGAAGTCGGTGAGCTTAGCAGTGCCATAAGTATCTTTACAATGTTTTTGAAGTTCATTGATAGTAGGAGTGGAGGAAGTAAAAAGTAAAAAGGCGAAAGCCAAAAAAAGGAATCTTGCTATATTTTGGCTTTCGCTTTTTAACTTTTTACTTTCCATTAAAACTGATTCAAAAATCCGAAATGAATTTTAGCCGAACTAAAATCAATAGGGTTATTTAACTGTTTGCCCACCGCATAATTGAGGCTAAAGATACCAGCTTTTGTTTCAAAACTCAAACCTGCACCAAAACCCAAAGGATGATCAATTAACCTTTGCGTAAGTGTTATTTTTTCGGTGTAAGCATAATCAACAAAAAGAGCAATAAAGCTATTTCGTTCTAGAAGAAAGCGGTATTCGGCCGATGAGATAAGATATTTAGAAGCATAAATAGAAGCGTCGGTAAAGCCTCGCAATGATTTTATTCCACCAATTCGCGCCAAATCATTGGTGAACAAATAAGGATTTTGCAGCCATGAGCCTTGCAGTCCGAGCTTTAAAGTAGTGATATTGAAGAAGGGAAAATACACATCTGCTTTGCCCGACAATTGATACAAAACTGAAGTTGCGGGTATGCTGCGGTAACCTGAAATGGAATCTTGAGCTATTATTTCTAATTGATAAAAACCATCGCTACCTGCGCCGGCAATGGTTTTGTTACCCGCTTGTGCAGTAAGCATAAAAACGTATCCGCTGGTGGGATTTAATCTGTAATCTAACTTTTCTTTATAACCTTCAATACCGTAAGAAGTAGCGTCGCTTTGTATATTGTTTTGAATGCCATTGGTGGTAGAGACGCTGTTGAGTAAAGAACTGCCTTTTTTGTTCCAAAAGGCCTTGATGTAGTTGTTTCCTTTAAACAAATAGCTAATGCCTAAATTTGAATTGTAATTGATGAAAGAGGTATCTTGTTTAAACAAGTTAAGTGCACCGCTTATGCCTACAGGTAATGAAAAGATGAAAGGGTAGTTGAGTTTTAAATCGAGTTCTTGTGTTTGGTTAGGCAAACCTCTCCATTTGATATCTGCTACTTCCCCTTGTTTGGCTAGGTTGTTTAAATGCATGCTAACGTCGCCAGTAAAAGCAATGCTTTTTTGTTGTGTAGCTATTGCACTAGCGGTATTGTTGGGTAGAACGCCCACAACGCCATTAAAGGTACTGGCTTTTTTATTGTTGATGAACAAATGCAGAATCACTCCTTTAGAGGTAAAAGAAATGGCGGTGGCTTTCTCGATAGCTAAAAATGAAAGTTCTCTCAATCTAGAATCGATATTGGTAATTGTTTTTTCTTTATAAATATCGTTGGGTTCTAAGCCTAAATAATTGTATAAATATTTGGTGTTAATTTTGGCGTCGCCGTGAATAACAATCTCTCTTATTGTTACTACGGGTCCGGTTTCTAATTTCACTTTGATACTTACTTCATTACCATTAAAAGTTGCCGAATCAATCAAAACTCGCGCAAAAGGATAACCATTATTTTCGCAGTAGTTTAGTAATTCTTCTCCACTTTTATAAAGTACTTTACTGTTGAATGGCAAGTTCTTAAATTCTTTCTCTTTGATGTTTACCGATTTTAAAAACAGGTTATTAACGCCTGATAAATCCACTTTTTTAACTTGATACTGCAAGCCGCTATACAAAAAAACATGGGCAGTGTCGTTGCTGTAAACAATAGAATCTACTGAAGCAGCAACATAACCTTCATCGTAAATTCGCAGCAGCATTTTATTTAAAACGCTATTCATTTTATTGGCTTTGTATGCATCTACATAAGATTGCTGGATAGAAATAAAACTAGAGTCGGAATGAAAGCAGAGTTTATAAGAAATAGAATCAACTTGGGTTTTAGCCGATAGAGAAAAGAGCATCAGTACCAAAAGCAGATGGATGCGGTGATGAGTGTTTTTTGCTATGGCTATTTTAAATTCCAATTGATAGTTTTTAATCCTTTGCTTTGTAAAAAAGTGTTGGTTTTCGAAAAAGGTTTGCTTTCCCAAAAACCATTGTAAGCAGATAGAGGAGAAGGATGCGCCGATTTAATGATATAATGTTTATTGGTGTCGATTAATTTCTCTTTGGCTTGTGCATAATTTCCCCACAAGATGAAAACGAGGTTTTCTCTTTTTTCTGATAAACATTTAATAACGCTGTCGGTAAATTGTTCCCATCCTTTTTTTTGGTGTGAGCCAGCTTCATTGGCTCTAACAGTAAGTGTGGCATTCAATAAAAACACACCTTGTTGTGCCCATTTTTCTAGGTTTCCAGAGGTAGGAGCTTCAATGTTTAAATCGCTTTTAAGTTCTTTAAAAATGTTTTGAAGTGAAGGAGGTATCTTAATTCCTTGAGGTACAGAGAAAGATAAGCCGTGCGCTTGGCCTTCGCCATGGTAAGGGTCTTGTCCCAAAATCACCACTTTAACTTTGTGAAAAGGCACAAAATCGAAGACGGCGAAAATGTTTTTTCCGTTCGGATAAATAAGGTGTTTCTTTTTTTCTTCGGCTAGAAAAGACTTAAGTTGTAAGAAATAATCACTTTCAAATTGGGGCATCAATACCTCTTTCCAGCTGGCTTCAATTTGTGGATTGATGTTTGTCATTTCAAAAAAATATTTTTATCTTACAATCTTTACTATCAAAAATAGGTAAAAAAAAACGACATTAAATCCTTAAGAGCATGAAGAAAGCGGGTGTATTTATTTTATTGGTTTCTGTATTGGCAGTTTTATGTCAGTCATGTGGTTCGTCGCATGAGGTTTGTCCGGCTTACGGCGCACACTTAGAAAAAGAAAGTAAACCAGCCATGTAATCGTGCTTGCGGGTAGTATTCTTGCAATTTAGTTTGACAAAGGGAAGCATCCGTCAGCTGACGGATGCTTCTTCTTTTATATCCATTCAAATGTAATTTCTTGTTTGATATCGGGATGCAAACTTTTGGCTACCGGACAGCTCAATGCAGCACCTTTTAATAGTCTAATTTCCTTTTCGCCATAGTTTTCGTTTTTCACTTTAATGTGGCAAACAACACCCGAAACTCTTCGCGGGTTTTCGGCCATTTGTTTTGTTACTTCAATAGTAGCCGAATTAAAGGCAACGCCATGACTATTGGCAGAAATACCCATAATAGTGAGCATGCAACTAGCCAAAGAGGAACATAGTAAATCGGTAGGTGAGAAAGCTTCGCCTTTACCGTGATTATCTGTAGGTGCATCGGTGATAATGTTTACGCCCGATTTAACATGCGTAGAATGTGTTCTTAAATTACCTGAATATTCAACAATTGCTGTTGCCATAAAGAATGTATTTTGGTTATCTTTGTTTCAATGATTTATAAGGTAAATATATTATTTCTGTTTCTTCTTTTTTCGCCTTTGCTAAGTTTTTCTCAAGAAGAAGACAGTTTAGAAAATCAAACTACGTATCATAAAGAGTTGTCGGCAAGCTTGTTTTTGCATACGCACGGATATGGGGTAAATTTTAGAAAAGCGAAACATGTTTCGGTAAATCAAAAGAGAGTTTTTGAAATCGATTGGTGTTCTATGAACCATCCCAAAAACTATGTTTTTTCTACTAGTCAAATTAGTGAAACAAAAAGGTACACTTACGGTGAATTAAATTCGGTTTCTGTAATTAGGGTGGGGTATGGAAATCAAAAGCTTTTGGCAGGTAAAACCTTAAGAACTAATGTTGAAATACGATTTTTGTATTTGGGAGGATTGTCTTTAGCTTTTTTAAAGCCGGTATATTACGAGTTGTATATGCCCGGAGAAGAGTTGGTTTTTGCAAAATACAATAACGAAACAAAAAATATTATAAGAGGAGGAGCTGGTTATGCGATGGGTTTTGGTGAATCAGCTGCAATGCCTGGTGTTTATGGTAAATCAGCAGTTTCTTTTGAGTATGCATCGAAATACAATTATATAAGAGCGTTGGAAACCGGATTCGTTTTAGATATTTATTACAAAGATGTTCCTATCTTGGCCGAAACAAAAAATTATCCTTATTTCATTTCCTTTTATGTAGGATTAACTTACGGGAAGAAATGGTACAGATAAATTATGAGTGAAGAAGAAAACATAAAACCGAGAGTAGCAAAGCCCAAGTGGTTGCGCGTGAAGTTGCCTATTGGTGAGAATTACAAGAAGGTAAGAGGCTTAGTAGATGAGCATAAATTACATACCATTTGCCAAAGCGGAAATTGTCCGAATATGGGCGAATGTTGGGGTGCTGGCACAGCAACCTTTATGATATTGGGTAATGTGTGTACCCGTTCATGTGGTTTTTGCGCAGTAGCTACAGGTAGGCCCGAAAACGTTGATGTTTTTGAACCTGTTAAGGTGGCGAAATCTATCAAAACAATGGAGATTAAGCATGCTGTTATTACATCGGTAGATAGAGATGATTTGGCAGATGGCGGTGCTGCTATTTGGGCAGAAACCATCAAAGCAGTGAGAAGAATTAGTCCGGGCACCACCATGGAAACCCTTATTCCTGATTTCGCTGGTAAATGGGAAAACTTGCAAGTATTGATCGACGCTGCGCCCGAAATTGTGAGTCACAATTTAGAAACCGTACGTCGTTTAACCAAAGAAGTGAGAGTTCAAGCCAAATACGATAGAAGTTTAGAGTTGTTGATGCGCTTAAAAAAAGGTGGCATGAAAACCAAGTCGGGCGTGATGTTAGGTTTAGGCGAAAGCGAAGAAGAAATTTACGAAACGATGCAAGATTTGGCATCGGTAAAGGTTGATATTTTAACCTTAGGCCAGTATCTTCAACCCACACCAAATCACTTGCCCGTAGCAGAGTTTATCACACCCGAGAAATTTGCGCAGTTTAAAGAAGATGCCTTGAAGATGGGATTTAGATATGTGGAAAGTGGTCCGTTGGTTCGTTCTTCATATCATGCCGAAAAACATTTATTTTAGTGATCAATAAAACAAAACCATAAAAAATGAAGAAAATCTTACTTTTTAGTTTACTGGCAGTATTTGCTGCAACTTCTGTTAATGCTCAAAAAAAGAATGCTATTAAGGTACGTCCTTTATTAATAGTTTTAGGATACTATGATTTAATGTATGAAAGAGGTTTAAACGCTAACACATCATTATCATTAGAGTTTGCCTTCATGAACTGGAATTTAACTGAATTAGTTAAACAAAATTACACTGGGAATAGCACTATCAATAGTTCAAAGATTTCTGGATATACAATTACACCTCAATTTAGATATTACTTTAAAGGAGAATCTCTTAAAGGATTTTATGTGAATCCGTTTGTGCAATATGGTAATTATAGTGTTGCCCAAAGCAGTGCCGATCTATTTGTAAATATAACCAACAGTAGCGCAACTATTAACACTAGAGGTATTGGAACTGGTTTAGGATACCAATGGCAGTTTGGTGCTTTTACCTTTGATTGGAATTTTATTGGATTCGGTGTTCAGTCGGTGGGTATGAATTTTACGTTTGATGCTGTCTCACTAGATAATATTGATTACGCAGAAGGAATTAGAGACAATTTGAATAACAGCGGTTTTTTTAGCGGTTATGAATTGAAGCTTACTCAATCGGGTGGAATAGAAGTAAATGCTCCGGCTGCTGCCTTTTTGCCGATGTTTAAATCGAACCTAAGTATTGGTGTTTGTTTTTAAATAGCACAAAGCATAAATGAAAAAAAGCCCCTTTGTAAATTTACAGAGGGGATTTTTATTTTATTTAATATCGAAATCAAGTAAACATTCTCCTTCAAAATAGGCTTTTAAATTATCGCCAATTTTAACGGGCGAAACGCCTTCGGGAGTGCCGGTATAAATTAAATCTCCTGTTTTTAAGGTAATGTACTTTGAAACCTCGGCGATGATATCGTTTATTTTAAACATCATATCAGAAGTGTTGCCTTTTTGCACTGTTTTGCCATTGATATCTAAATGGAAGTTGATGTTGTTTAGGTTGTTGATAGAAGAAACAGGAATGAATTTTTTACCTATAGGTGCAGAGTTATCAAAAGCTTTTGATTTCTCCCAAGGCAAACCTTGTTCTTTTAATTTCCATTGCAAGTCGCGTGCGGTAAAATCGATACCAATGCCAATTTCCGAGTAATATTTATGGGCAAATTGCTTTTGAATGTTTTTACCCACTTTATCAATTTTCACCACTATTTCTACCTCATGGTGTATTTCTTTGCTAAAGTCGGGATGATAAAAAGCTTCGTTGTCTTTAAGTAAAGCAGTATCTGGTTTCATGAAGAAGCACAGTTCCTCTGGCACTTTGCCATCAAATTCTTTAACGTGTTTTAAATAGTTTTTGCCAATACAAATAATTTTCATGCTGTTGTTTGTTTGTTTTTACTTCAAGTGAAAAAACAAAAGTAAGCAAGCAATTAAGAATAAGGGAAAAACTATAAATGTTTTTCTTTCTTCCACTAAGGAGTGGAAGACTTTTTCAATCAATTTTTTCATAATCGTGTTTTAGGGAAAATCAAAATAGGAAAAAGTAGCGTGATGCCCAAATTTAAAATTTAAAAACTGTATCTTTTTCAAAGTTTTGTATTCCAAAAATAAATAGGCAATTTAGTCACTCTAAAAATAAACGCACATGGAAGAATTCGCTCAAATGTTAATGTACACCGTTCCTTCGGTAATTGTTGGTGCTGTTGCCTACTTATTGGCAAAGAAATTTATTGATAGAGAGAACCACCGCATTTCTTTGGAGTTTAGAAAAGAAAATCAAAAATTATCTGCCCCTTTGGTAATGCAATCTTATGAAAGATTGGTGTTGTTGCTAGAGAGAACACAAATTCCGGGTATCATTTCAAGAGTGCACCGTCAGGGCATGAGTGCCCGATTGTTACAAAATGAAATTACCACTACCATTCGTGGTGAGTTTGAACACAATATTACTCAGCAGTTGTATGTATCTAAAAATGCTTGGGAGTTTGTTAAAAAATCGCGTGATGAAAGCATTAAATTGGTAAACATGGCTGCTATTAAAGTAAGCGATTCGGCAAGTTCAATTGAGTACAGCAGAGAGTTGCTAACCTTGTTGGCTGCGCAAGAAACCGATTGGAATCAAAAAGCATTAGATGTGGTTAAAGCTGAATTTAGAAAAGCATTTTAATGACAGTCCGCGATTGGTTAGATAAATTACACCGAGCAGATAACAATGCTTTTGCAAAAGCTCTAACGCTCGCCGAAAGTTCTAAGGAAGAAGATCAACAGATTTTGCGAGAAATAATAAAGCTTTGCTCCAACAAGGGCAAAGCTTTGCGCATTGGTATAACAGGAGCACCCGGAGTTGGTAAAAGTACTTTTATTGATGAATTAGGCACGCATCTTTGTGACGATTTACATAAGAAAATAGCAGTTTTGGCCATAGATCCCAGTTCGTCGAAAAGTGGAGGAAGTATATTGGGCGACAAAACGAGAATGGAAAAATTATCGCGAAATGAGCGAGCTTTCATTAGACCGATACCTAGCAGGAATCAGTTGGGCGGAGTGGCATCTGGCTTAGCAGATGCAATTCTTTTGAGCGAAGAAGTAGGTAGCGATATTGTGATTGTAGAGACAGTGGGAGTGGGCCAATCGGAAGTAGAAGTATCTAAATTGGTAGATATCATCATTTTCTTGGTGTTGCCCAATTCGGGCGATGATTTGCAGGGTATCAAAAGAGGTATCATGGAAGAAGTGCATGTATTGGTGATCAATAAAAACGATGGAGAACAACAAGCAGCAGCCTTAAAAAGCAAGATGAATCTCGATAATATTTTGCAAATTATGCCATCGCCTATAGAGCATGAAAAACGAGAAGTATTCTTGTGTTCATCTGCAGAGAGTAAAGGCATAAAAGAGCTGTGGAAAGCTGTAGAACTGCTAGCCGAAAGAATAAAAAACAGTGGCGTTTTAGTGGAGCGCAGAAAGCAGCAACAGCAAGATTTATTTCAAGGTTTATTACAAAAAAGCATCCTAGCTCAGTTCTATAAAAGGCAAGGCGTAGAAGAAAAAATAAAACAACTTTCGATAGAAATAGAAGAAGGTAAGATAGATGCTTATTCGGCGGTTAAGAAGGTTTTATAATTAGACAGACCTTCTCCTTACGTAATTTGTGGGCATAGAATACAGAATGAATGGTGCCTTACTATTGCACAATGCTCTTTTGTAGCGAGAGGGAGATTTGAACTCCCGTCCGTCAGCCGACGGATATGAATCTTCGCTCAGCAGTGAAATGGTTTCTTATCCAACTTCTACCCTGTGAAGATTTAAGTTGATTTTCTCTAGTTGTAGCATCCTTTAGTTGTTCGAAAAATTCTACATGAATTACAGACCATGGTCGATATTTTACAGTGTGTCCTTTTTTAGAGAAATGATTGTGAGAATGAAATCGATTAATTAAATCGGAAGTATAGCCAATGTAAATTTGATTATGGCTATACGAATACAAAACGTATACAGCATACATGAGTTAAATAAGTTTAGTTAGTAAAAAGTCCCTTAGAAATGCACTAAGGGACTTTTGTAGCGAGGACGGGAGTTGAACCCGTGACCTCAGGGTTATGAATCCTGCGCTCTAACCAACTGAGCTACCTCGCCATAATATTTTCAAAACTCGCCTCGCTTTGAACTCCCGTCCGTCAGCTGACGGATATGAATCCTGCTCAGTCCATTGACTGATACCTCGCCATAATATTTTAAAAACTCGCCTGGCTTTGAATTCCCGTCCGTCAGCTGACGGATATGAATCCTGCTCAGTCCACCGACTGATACCTCGCCATAATATTTTCAAAACTCGCCTGGCTTTGAATTCCCGTCCGTCAACCGACGGATATGAATCCTGCTCAGTCCACCGACTGATACCTCGCCAAATATTTTTCGGGTTGCAAACATAAAGTATTAGTTATAAAATCACAAATATTAGATAAATTTGAGAGCGAGGAATAATGTGTAATTTCAGTAATCGAGTATAGTGAAACGTCTGCATCTCTTTATTATAAAGGCTTTTATCGGTCCGTTTATCCTTAATTTAATCATTACAGATTTTCTGTTTTTAATGATATGGATGTGGAAGTATGTGGATGATTTGATAGGTAAGGGACTTGATTTGTCTATTATTTTAGAGATGATGTGGTATGCGGCCTTGTGGCATGTGCCCATGTGCTTGCCTCTATCAATATTACTTTCTTCCATTATGGCTTTTGGTAAGTTGGGGGAAACCAATGAACTCACTTCTCTAAAATCACTGGGTATTTCTTTACAGAAAACCATGTTTTCTTTAATTGTTTTTAACGCCATGATTTCGGTAGGGGCTTTTTACTTTAGCAATATCGCTTTACCGCTTACTGCTTTCAAAATGCACAGTTTGCTTAATGACATTGTGCAGAAAAAACCAGAACTTAATATTCCCGAAGGGGTATTTTACAATGGTATGCACGATTATACCATTAGGGTTGATAAAAAATACAAAGATCAAACCATGCGCGGTGTGATGCTTTTTGATCATCATAGCAGCGATAACAATAGCTTCATGATTGCCGATTCGGGCCGAATTGAAAATATAATGGGTGGCAAGTACATGAAGCTTTCTTTGGTGAACGGGCACGCTTATAAGGAAGATAGATCGCTAAATGATCAAAATCCGAACAGTATTAGAACCTTGTTAAGAAGTACTTTTAAAGAGCATATTATTTATATTGATATGTCGGCATACAACTTCAACAAAACTGAAGGAACAGTATTTAGAAGCTCTGCTCAGATGATGAACATAGATCAGTTGGATTATAGCATTGATTCTTTAGATTTAGAACTGGTGAATAGAAGAAAGAGTTTAGAAAAAGACATGAACACTTATTATTATTTCAACAACGATAGTTTGGCGAAGTTAGATACGGTAAAGGCAATGTCTCTAGATTCAAATATTATGGCCATGATACCTGCAGATAAAAAGTTAAATGTGCTTCAAGAGGCAGAACAAGTGGTGCGATCGGCACAAGGTTATCCTAGTAGATCGCAGATGTTTGAAGAAGATTTATCGAAAAGCAAAAACAACTATCGTTTAGAATGGCATAAAAAATTCACCTTATCGGTGGCTTGTTTCATTTTGTTTTTTATTGGTGCTCCGCTGGGTGCTATAGTAAGAAAGGGCGGTTTGGGCTGGCCAGTGGTAATTGCTGTACTGTTCTTTTTGGTGTATTATGTAATTTCTATCATCTTCGAAAAAATGGCTAAAAACAATAATATCGATGCCATGATAGGTATGTGGATGGCTTCGGCAGTATTGATGCCTATAGGCGTTTTCTTAACCTACAAATCAACACGTGATTCTAAATTGTTTAGCATGTCGAACTACATGGGAGGAATTAGAAAAATTGGTTCGGTTTTCAAAAAGAAGTAGTAATGAAGATATTGCAAATTTGTCAGCGCCCTCCGCATCCTCCCATTGATGGTGGCGCTATTGGAATGGATAACATTACACAAGGTATGTTGGAGCTTGGACATGAGGTGAAAGTACTAACTGTGGCTACTTCTAAGCATCCTGTTCAGTACGATAAAATATCGAAAGATTATATAAAGAAAACAGGGCTTGAAGCAGTTTTTATCGATACTTCTATTCACGTGATGGATGCTTTTATCAATTTATTTGAAAGCGATTCTTACAATGTTAAACGATTTGTTTCGGCCGATTTTGAAAGAAAAATTACTGAGATTTTGGGCCAACATGATTACGATATTATTTTATTAGAGAGCTTATATGTTTCGCCTTATATAGATTTAATAAGAAGTTTCTCTAATGCAAAAGTAGTGTTGCGTTCGCCTAATGTTGAATATGTAATTTGGGAGCGAGTTGCCGATAATTCGAACAATATTTTAAAGAAGTCCTATTTGTCATTACTGGCTAAAAGATTAAAAGTATATGAGCAATCTGTTTTAGATAAACTAGATGGTATTGCATCGGTGACCAAAGAAGATTTAGCCCTTTTTAAAGAAATGGGCTTTAAAAGAAAAGGAATTGCTGTTCCAACCGGCATTATTATCGATAAAGATTTATTTGTGGAAATAGAGCAAGAAGAAGAACTTTCAGTTTTTCATATTGCTTCAATGAATTGGCTACCAAACGTGGAAGCGGTAGATTGGTTTTTAAAAAACGTGTGGAACTTGGTGTTGCTAGAAGTACCGCAAGCAAAGTTGTATTTGGCGGGCAGAGATATGCCCGATTGGCTGCTAAAACATAAGCAAAAAAATGTAGTAGTAATTGGTGAAGTGGCCAACGCCAGAGATTTTTATAGAAGTAAGAAAATTATGGTGGTGCCTATTCTTTCTGGCGGAGGGATGCGCGTTAAAATAATCGAAGGAATGGCTATTGGTAAAACCATTGTGTCTACCACCATAGGTGCCGAAGGTATTCATTGTGAGCATGGAAAGCATATTTTAATTGCCAACTCACCAACAGATTTTGCAGCGGCTGTAATTCAATGTTTAGAAGATGAGCAATTAACCACACGACTATCTAACAATGCGCAGCAGCTTATTAAAGAAGAGTTTGATAATGTAGCCATCTGTAAAAAAATAGAGCTATTTTTAAAAGAATTGTAAGTGCAAAAGCCAAAAACCATAGTGTTGTTGTCTCGTCTTCCTTACCCATTAGAGAAGGGAGATAAGCTGCGTGCTTACCATTTTATTAAAGAGTTTTCTAAATGGCAAGATGTTTATTTAATAGCCATTTCCGATAGTAAAGGAGAGCAGAGTAGTATAGACGAACTCAGTAAATTTTGTAAAGAAGTTCATGTGTTTCCTATTTCAAGCTGGTCGATAATTAAAAATATGCTGCGATCCTTTATTCTAAAATTACCTTTTCAATCGGGGTACTTTTACAATTCAAAGGTGGCCAGCGATATCCAATTGTTGATAGCTAAAATTAAACCCAACCATATTTTTCTTCAGCTTTTGCGCACTACAGAGTATGTGAAAAACATGTATGATGTAGACATGACTATTGACTACATGGATGCCTTTGCCAAAGGGATGGAAAGAAGAATAAATGGCGCTAGTTTTCCTATGAAGCAAATTTACCGAATGGAATATTATCGATTGCGAAATTATGAAGCTCGGGTTTATCAGTGGTTTAAAAACAAAATAATTATCTCCGAACAAGATTTAAATAGTTTGTACATTGCCAATATTGATGATGTGAAAGTCATTCCTAATGGTGTAGATACCGATTATTTTTTGCCTGCATTTAAAGAAAAGAAATACGATATTATTTTCTTTGGCAATATGTCGTATCCGCCCAATGTATCGGCTGCACTTTATTTGTGCAAAGATATTTTACCTGAGTTACTAAAAACTTTCCCTCATTTAAAAGTGGTGATAGCAGGTGCTGATCCATCTCGTGAAGTACAATCCCTAGCCAACAAAAATATTGAAATTACTGGTTGGGTAGATGATATGAGGACTGTTATAGCGCAATCGAAAATAGCCTTAGCACCCATGCTAATTGGTACGGGCTTGCAAAATAAATTACTGCAGGCTATGGCCATGCAAATTCCTTGTATTACTTCAACCTTGGCCAATAATGCTTTGGGTGCAGTACACGGAGAATCTATTTTGGTGGGAAGAACTACCGAAGATTACGTGAAACATGTGACTACTTTATTGAACGACCAAGCGCTAAGCGATAAAATAGCTTTCAACGGTGAGCACTTTGTGAAAGCCAATTTCAATTGGGAGGCTTACGCTCGCAAGGTACATGAGCTAATGTATGGCGGTAATGTTTAGTTAAGATTAAGTTCATTTTATTCTTGTTTTCAAACTAAACAATTAATGTTATTTTCGTTCCACTAAAATTTAAGCCATGCAAGACTTTTACAAAAAGCCCATTTTTCTTCATCTAGTGTTGATAGTATTGGGTTTATTGCTTTCGATATTTTTGTTTTTTAAACCAGTAGTGATTGATGGAAGAGCTCTTAACGCTCATGACAACGAACAATCGCAAGCGATGACCAAAGAAATAGATGATTTTGAAGTAAAAACGGGGGAGAAGTCGCTCTGGACCAACGCCATGTTTGGGGGTATGCCAACCTACATGATTAAGGGCGATGCTCAAACCAATATTTTTAGATACATCACCATGGCTCTTCATACTGTTTTTCCAGATAACAGTACAGCTGGAATTCTGTTTGGCTATTTCTTGTTTTTATATATCCTTTTTGTGGTGCTTAAAATAAAACCGTTTGAAGCCTTTTTGGGGGCTTTAATGTTTTCGTTGAGTACTTATAATGTGGTTATCATTTCTGCGGGACATATCACAAAGGCCTATGCCATTGGTTATATTCCTTTGATATTAACAGGGATTATTTTGGCCTATAGAACTAAGTACTTAATTGGTGCTTTGGTAACTTGCTTAGGCTTGGGCTTGCAGGTGTACAGCAACCATATTCAAATTACTTTTTATACTGGTATAATTGTAGCCGTTTTAATTATAGCTTACTTGGTGTATGCCTTTATTCAAAAAGAAATTGGCAATTGGCTGAAATCAACAGGTACAGTAGTAGTGGCCGTTGCACTAGCTATTTTGCCAAACATTTCGCAAATGTTAACCACTTACGAATACCAAAAAGAAACCATGAGAGGTGGTTCTGAATTGTCTGTAGATGCAGCCAAAACAGGTAAGAAAACGACAGGGTTAGATAGAGATTATGCCTTTGCTTGGAGCGAAGGAAAACAAGAAACCTTCACTATACTTATTCCTCGTTTGATGGGGGGTGGTTCAACAGAGAATATTGGCACAGATGCTAAAATTTACGATGAATTAAAAGAGAAAATTGGTAAAGATGAAGCCGAGAAATTTGTAGAACAATTTCCTGGTTACCATGGCGACCAAACTTTTACCGGAGGAACTATTTATTTTGGAAGCATCATTATTTTCTTAGCCATTTTCGGATTTTTCTTAATCAAAGGAGCGATGAAATGGTGGTTGATGGTTTCTATTGCTTTATCCATGATGATGGCTTGGGGAAGCAACTTTCCTGCATTGAATTATTTCTTGTTTGATCATCTGCCTTTGTTCAATAAATTTAGATCGGTATCGATGTGGTTGTCGATTACAAGTTTACTGGCTGTTATTTCTGCTGTATTCGGATTGAATGAATATTTGCGCAACGAAGATGAGATTGCGAAAGCAAAATACAAAAATTACCTACTCATTAGTTTCGGTATAGTTGGGGTGATCTGTTTGTATTTTTGGATGATAGGCTTAGATGATTACACATCTCCTCGTGATGCAGAAATGCTTAAAGGTGGCTATCCTCAGTGGTTGATTGACAGTATAGTAGAGCAGCGTGAATCACTTTCGAAATCGGATGCTCTTCGTTCTTTAACTTTTATTGCACTTGCTTTTGGGGCTTTGTACTTTGCGGCCAAAAAAACAATAAAAGCAGAATATATAGTATTGGCTATTACCGTGCTATGTGTGATAGATATTTTGCCTTTCGATAAAGCCTTTTTCCCTAAAGAGAAATTTCAAAAAGTACACAAGCAAAAAGATGCTCCAGATATAGAGAGCACTGCTGCAGATAGAGAAATTCTAAAAGATGCATCGAATTATAGAGTATTGAATTTGACAGGTGATGTATTCAATGAAGCCAATACTTCTTATTTCCACAAGTCGGTAGGGGGGTATCACCCAGCAAAATTAAGAAGGTATCAAGATTTAATAGAAAATCACATTCCTCAAGAAGCACAAACAGAAGCGCAAAAAGCAATGAGAATGGATAGTTCTGCTTTTTCTTCTGCTAACGTGTTGAATATGTTGAACACCAAGTATTTAATAGTATCGCCAGAAAGCAATGGTGTAATTACCAATAAATATGCTTTAGGTAATGTTTGGTTGATTGATTCATTGCAAATTACCAAAACAGCAAAAGAGGAAATTGATGCATTGCGTAAAATCAATCCAAGAAGAACTGCTTTAATTTCTGCAAGTTCTCTTGAAGAAGGTGCCATCAAAAAGAATGTTTATACCTCCACTGGTTCTATTCAACTAACCTCTTACGCACCAAATAAATTGGAATATACAGCCGACTTAAGCGGCGATGCTTTCGCGGTGTTTTCAGAGATTTATTATCCATATGGTTGGAAGGCTTCCATTGATGAGCAAGAGGTAAATCATGTTCGCGTAGATTATACTTTACGTGGCTTGCCAATCCCCGCAGGAAAGCACAAAATCACTTTTGTTTTCGATCCAGATTCTTTCAAATTAGGGAAAAGATTGAGCAGCATAAGTTCGGTAATTATTTTGTTGTTGTTTGCGGGAGTTGTATTTGTAGAGTTGAGAAATAGAAAGCGGGAGGTTAAAGCGTAATCTTGAAATATTTGCTAGAGTGTAATAAACCACCAAAATCTAATAAGTGAGCATGTTAAATCACCTTGTTGCTCCACGTTTCTGGTTTTTGGGCAAACCAAACTTTCACCTGCGGCCAAACTTCTTTAAATAAAGGGGAGTTCCTATAGTTGTTTAAATCGTCTTCGCTCTTCCAATAACTGTAAGTAAAGAAAACATTAGGAGCTAAAATATTTTGTGAACCTTCCATATTAATGCAGCCTTCCGATGATTTAATAGCAGCTTTGTACTTATCAAAAAGCAATAAGAAATCTTGCGTTTTGTTTTCATGTAAGGTGAGTTTTACAATTCTAATGATCATCTTAAAAAAATTCTACACGCACGGTGTCGTTTAGTTTTAATCCGAATAGGGAAGAGGCGTGACCTTTATTAATAGCAATTTCCAAAAAGCCCGAGCTGCTGAACAAGGCCAATCTTTCTCCTTCGGGCACTTCGTTGTAGTTGAAACAAATTTCGTCGATGGTATAATCTGCTCTTCTAAAAATAATGGCGAAGGTTCTTTTTTGCGCCACTTCAATGAAAAGTTTTTTAGAAATGTTGGTAATCACGTTGCCGTAAGAATCGATGTAAGTCACCATTCCTTTGATGATGTTACCTTCGCTAATCGCTCTAAAGTTAATGCGCTCTCTCACTTTTTCAACGGGGTCGCCCAGCTCTTCAATCTTTCCACCTTTCGCCAAGTGTGCGGCAGTCCAAACAAATAAATCTTTGGTAGGAAAAGTCTTCGATACTTTTCTATCGCCTGTTCTAATGCTGTATATTTTTTCTGCCGGAGTATCGAACAACAAAGAGAACATACCATTATCGGCACCAATAAAAAAGTGTCCATCTTTTTCAATTACCAAATGCAAAGTATTTTCATCGGCACTTGGCGCAACGCCTATAATGTGAATACTTCCATCGGGAAAATCTTTGTACACATTTTTCAAGCAAAATGAAGCAACAGAGATATCGAAAGAGGGTATGTCGTGACTAATATCGATGATGTGAGCGCTGGGAATATCCTTCAGTATGGCGCCTTTGATGGAGCCTACGTAGTAGTCTTTCAATCCTAAATCGGTTGTAAGTGTGATAACCGCCATTCTCTATAAGTTGGGTAAATATACGGTGGATGTGCCTTGGTGACGGTTGTAATTCCCTTTTTTTCTTAGCTTAGCGTTGTTGAAATCAATTGTAATTGATGGTCATTTAAAAGATGGAAATCTGAAAAAAGTAATTGCTTATAAGGTCAATAAAGCTTTAAATAAGTGGAATTTATTGCAGTGATTTCATCGATAGGACTAAGAAAGTGCCGAAGCAAAATATCAAAGTGGAGTATGGTATAGCATGAGTTAAATTTATTAAGTGATTTTTAGTAAGATGGAATATTCGATTTCAGTCGAAAAGGCGATTAGAAGAGGCAAATGGCTAGTAGTGTATTCTACTATATTCATCATTGCAATTGTTTTCCTGATGAGCTGGTGTTTAGCAAAATTTGATTTTATTCAGGATTGGTTGGCTGCGGTGGGAATGTTTTGCGCTTTTTTAATAGGTTATTTGTATAGAAGCGTTGTTTCATTTAAATGGAGAATATGGGCTTTTGAAAATGTTAGAAACGTTCATGAATTGAAAAGAAAAGCAATTCTAGAAAGATTAATGATTGAAGATGGGAATTTCTTTGAAAGAATGGAATTGAAAACTAGAGCTGAAAAGGAAAAATGGGAAAGTCTGCAAGCGAAATTTGAACACTCAGATGAATTTAATGACGACTTATCTATACCAATTGAGACAAGAATATATTACTCTGTAAAAAGCAATATTTTCTACTCTGCTGTTTTTATTTTCGGTAGTACTTATGTGATGCTATTTTGGGAAAATTATCTTTTAAGCATCATACTATTTTCTGTAGGAATATTTTTTGCTTTTTTAGTTTTCAAAAGATTTGGTGAGAAAGGAGTTCTGATTTTAATAAATGCCTCTGGTATAAAAGTTAGAAATCAATTTTATTTCTGGGGAAATATAAAAAATGAAAATGTAATTACAGTTATAGAAATTGATGCGTCTCTAAACTACCTAGTGTTTGATTCGGGTAAAGATCATGAGGAAATCGAACTTTCTGATTTAAAAATTGATCGCTCTACTCTTTTGAATTTATTGATTATTTATCGTGCTCGTTTCGAGAAAAACGTGAAGAACTGATTTTGTAAACAAATTGCTCTTACGTAGTAAAATCCTTCTTTCAATTCCTTATTTTAGCGCGAATAAAAACAGCCATTTGGACAAAACCATCAAAATAGAACATGTTGACCCTATGCATTTGCTGGGGGTGAACAACTTGAAGTTAAATCATATCAAGAAGAATTTCCCTAAGCTAAAAATCATGGCGAGAGGCGATGAGATTAAGTTGGCGGGAAGTAGAACCGATATTATTTTCTTTGAGAAAAAGCTTGAATTGTTTTTGGCGCATATTGAAAAATATGGCAAACTTACCGAAGCCAATATCGATATGTTGTTGGGTAATGAGTCGGAAGATATCATTGCTGGAAAAGATGGTGAAGGCGTTATTGTTTATGGCAATGGCGGATTGATGGTGAAAGCCAAAACCATGAATCAGCGCCGTATGGTGGCTGCCGCTCAAACCAACGATTTGGTTTTTGCTATTGGTCCGGCAGGTACTGGTAAAACCTATACTGCCGTTGCATTAGCCGTTCGTGCCTTGAAAAATCGCGAGGTAAAAAAAATCATTATGACTCGTCCGGCTGTAGAATCGGGAGAGAATTTAGGTTTCTTGCCAGGCGACTTAAAAGAGAAATTAGATCCTTACATGCAGCCTTTGTATGACGCTTTACGCGATATGATTCCGCATGCCAAGCTGGCCGATTATTTAGAGAAAAAAACAATTGAAATTGCGCCGCTGGCTTTTATGCGCGGGCGAACACTCGACAACGCTTTTGTGATTTTAGATGAAGCGCAAAACGCCACTGAGGGACAGTTTAAAATGTTCCTTACGCGTATGGGGCAATCGGCGAAGTTTGTGGTAACAGGCGATATCACGCAGGTGGATTTGCCGCGCAGTCAGCGCTCGGGCTTGCCGCAAGCTGCTCACTTGTTAAAAGGAATTGAAGGAATATCATTTATATATCTCGACGGACAAGATGTAATTCGCCACAGGTTGGTGAGAGACATTTTAACGGCGTATGATAAAGAGAAAAGTTAATTGAAAAAGAAACGTAGTTCGTCATTGCGAGGTACCCCGAAGCAAACATATCAATTGCGTAATAAGGTTGCTTCGGGGTACCTCGCAATGACGAACTGGGTAGGTAAAGAAGATAGCATTGAACTTTGAACATTAAACATTGAATAAAATATTATGAACGCATTAACAAAAACAAATTTTGAGTTTCCAAATCAAACTGCAGTATATAAAGGTAAGGTTAGAGATGTTTACTCTATCGGCGATGTATTGGTGATGGTGGCGAGCGACCGTATTTCGGCTTTCGATGTGGTGTTGCCTAAAGGTATTCCTTATAAAGGTCAAGTTCTCAATCAAATTGCTCAGCACTTTTTAAATGCTACTGCCGATATCGTTCCCAACTGGTTGTTGGCTTCGCCCGATCCTCAGGTTTCTGTGGGTAAAAGATGCGAGCCTTTCAAAGTGGAAATGGTGATTAGAGGTTACCTTTCTGGCCATGCGGCAAGAACTTATAAATCTGGAATTAGAACGCTTTGCGGAGTAACAATGCCCGAAGGCTTAAAAGAGAATGATAAATTTCCTGAGCCTATCATCACACCAACTACTAAAGCATCTGAAGGTCACGACGAAGATATTTCTCGCGAAGAAATATTGAAACAAGGAATAGTGGCTGAAGCTGATTATGTTCAGTTGGAAAAATATACGAGAGCTTTGTTTCAGCGCGGACAAGAAATGGCGAATGATAAAGGCTTGATATTGGTGGATACCAAATATGAATTTGGAAAAGATGCATCAGGAAAAATCATCTTGATTGATGAAATTCATACGCCCGATTCTTCAAGATATTTCTACGCAGATGGCTATGCAGAGCGCCAAGCTAAAGGTGAAGAACAAAAACAATTGTCGAAAGAATTTGTGCGCCAATGGTTGATAGCGAATAATTTTCAGGGGAAAGACGGCCAAACCATTCCTCATATGACAGACGATTTTATTTCAATGGTTTCTGAAAGATACATTGAGTTGTTTGAAAACATTACAGGAAAGAAGTTTGTGAAAGAACCTGCTGAGACCATAGAAAATAGAATTGAAGCAAATATTTTGAAATGGTTAAATAATTCTAAATGATTTTTATACCTTAGAAAAGTACAACACCTAAAACCTAGTATATGAAAAACAGATTTACCCTAATTCTCCTCGCTATTGCTTTGTGCTGCGCGAAGCTAAATGCCCAGCAGCAAGTTACTACCTTGATGTTCGATTACAAAAAGAGCGCACTTACAGAAGAGCATAAAGCGCAATTGCGGCAAATTTTCGCTTTTTTTAAATCAGATTCTATTTCAGTAAAATTAGATTCTTACTGTGATAGTATTGGCGGACCCGATTACAACCTTACTCTTGGGGAAGACAGAGGTAATGCGGTGAAGAAATTTTTCACATCAAAAAAGGTAAAAGGTGAAAACATAAGTATCGCCAATCATGGCTCAGATCAACCTCAAGCTTCTAACACCACGGAGGACGGAAGACGTTTGAACAGAAGAGTGGCAGTGGTTGTTACTTCTACCAAAAAAGGCGCTTTGCTGCCTGCACCAAAGGTGAATATGGATTCATTGTTAGCGGCTCAAGAGAGATTGCGTTGCGAAGGTGATACAACCATCAATTTGCCAAATGGGGCCATATTGAAAATGGGGAAATGTGAATTTGAGAAATTGGAAAGATGCATGACTGTTGCAGCTTATAACACAGGCGTATTGTTGAGAAAATCGGGATATTCTACCAACGGTCCGGCTTTTTCTAACTTAGAAGCAATTGCCATTGTTGATGTTAAATTGTGTGCTGATACAAACTTGACTAAAGCAATGAGAGTTTATATTCCTGTTGCATCTGCTTGTGCCAATACAAAACCAGTTGATGTATGGAGAGGTTATTCTACAATGATTTGGCAAAATAGAGGCGAGGCAGCTAAAAAAGAGTCGGTTAACGGAAAAGATTACTATGTTTTAGAGACCAAAACATCTGTTGCTGCCAATTTTGCTTCTGATGTGGATGCTACCGAAAATCCGGTATTCCAATTCAAGGCTAAAAAAGGCTTGAAAATCACCGAGTTAAGAGTGTCTTACGATTGCGGAATGGGTGTTTATATGAAAACAGTACCTAAACCTAGCAAGAAAGTAAAAGTGGCTTTACCTTGTCCGAAAGGCGACGTTTACATTGAAGTTTACGCGGTAAACAAAGAAGGTAAATCCGTGAGAATGGATTACACTTCTTCTACTCAGATTAAATCAAAATCTAAACAAAAAGCTTGTAAAGCAGGTGCGGTAAGCAAGAAATACATCTTGTTTCCCGACACCTTTACCAATTAATAAACAGCAACTTTTTTGCTTGAAACGGCGAATGAAATCAATTGATTTTATTCGCCGTTTTTGATTTTAGTAAATCATGTAGCACCCGATTGCAAGTAGAGTCTTAAATTTCTATCTTCACGCCATGATTCGCAAAGAAATAAAATCGAAAAAACCTCCAGTAGTATTAGAGGTTAAAGAAGATAACGAGATGATGCTGTTTTTGATAGCTGGCTTGCCGCACAAGAACCGTAACAACATCAAAACCTTAATGAAAGACAAGCACATCACTGTAAATGGTGAGGTGCAAACACATGCGAAACATCCTTTAAAAGCCGGACAGAAGGTAGAAGTGCACTGGGTGGCAGTGCCACAGGCCAAGCAATTTCACGATATAACTTTAATTCACGAAGATGACCATATTATTGTTATAGATAAGCACTCAGGAGTATTATCTGTGGCAACCGATAAAGAGAAGCGCGATACCGCTTACAGCATTTTGAGTTCTCACGTAAAGCAAACTCAATTCGATAGCAAAATATTTATTGTTCATCGTTTAGATAAAGATACTTCGGGTTTAATGGTGTATGCCAAAACACAAAAGGCAAAAGATATTTTACAAAAAAACTGGAATACCGCTGTTCAAGAAAGAAGCTATTTGGCGATAGTAGAGGGTAAGGTGCCAAAAGATGAAGGTATCATAAAATCTTATTTAAAAGAGACATCTGCTTTGATGGTGTATTCTAGTCAGAACCCCGAACATGGTTCTTTATCCATCACCAATTACAAAGTATTGCGCAGAGCTGCTCGATATACCATGCTTAAAGTCGATTTAGAAACAGGAAGAAAAAATCAGGTGCGTGTGCATATGAATGATTTGGGACATCCTGTGATTGGCGATAAGAAATACGGTGCTAAAACAGATCCTATCGATCGCTTAGGTTTGCACGCCTATATATTGGCTTTCACTCATCCTATCAGCGGAGAGAATATGAGATTTGAAACTCCGGCTCCACGCAAATTCACACGACTATTTAAATAATTACTACATGAAAACAATGCAAAAAGCCCTGTGGGCACTCTCGGTTACTGTTTTATTTTTCTCTTGCTCTAAAGAAGATGATAGAGCGAATTTAATTCCAAAAAGAGCCATTGGGTTAATGGCTGTGAATACGCCTAAAATCGTTGATGAAATTAAATGGGACATACTTTTTGGTTCAGATTTATTAAAGTTCAAATCATTTGAAAAAAGCGAATTGATGAAAAAAGTAATGGCTAATCCTTTGGAAACTGGTATCGATTTCGGCGAAAAATCTTATTTGTTTGTCGATTCTGCTACAAGTTTCGAAAATGTGGTAGCGGCAGCCATTGTTCCCTTATCTGATGGAGATGATTTTTCTGAATTTGTGAAAGCAAATGTAAGTAAAGACCCCTCTAAAAAAATTGGTGAACTTGAAATTAAAAAGCTAGATGATAAACTTTTCTTGGCTTGGAACGAACATACTTTATTTACTATAGCCAACAAAACTACAGAAAAAGAAGTGGCTGAATACGTTCAGTCTTTATATGATGGCGTAGGTTCGGCATTGCTTTCTACCGAATTTAAAGGAAAAGAAGTGTTTACAGGTGATGCGCACATCTCTTTATACATGAACTACGCTGCCATCTTGTCTTCTATGAAAGAGCAAATGGCTAAAACGGGGATGAAAATGGATTTTGATGCACAAATTTCATACGCTGGTGTGGTTAATTTTAAAAACGGATTGATGGATGTGGTGCTTGACTGCTATAGCGATGGTAAGTTAATGGATATGACGAAATTTATCACTCAGCCTAATGTACAAAGTGTTGCTTCTACTATGGATGCTGCAAACTCATTGGCGTTTTTTGGAGCTTCTTTTTCTTGGAAAGCTTTGCCCGAAATGTTAGCTAAAATGGGCACTAAACCAATGATTGATGGCGTGATGATGAATATGGGTGTTTCGTTAGATACTTTGTGCAGCTCTTTGGGTAACGACATGGCTTTTTCTTTCGACGGAATAAATGCCAAAACAATTACTGAAGAAGTAATGGTGTATGACGATTATGCAACTTATGAGGAAGGTCAGGAACCATTGGCTCCCCACATGGAAATGCAAACTAGAGTTGATAAATCTCCTATGATGAAAGCGGCTATGTCGTTAAATGACACTGCGTATATCAAAGGTTTGCTTAGAAAATTCTTAGGCCGTTCTGTTTTACCAGGTACTGCCGATGTTTATCAAATGCCATTTGGTGGAGGTTATTTATTTTTCAAAGATAAATTGGTGATGTATAGTTCTGATTCTGCTGGATTTGTAGCTATGGTTAATGGAAGTGCTAAATTCGATAATGCTGTATTGAAAGATAAAGCGGTAGCGTTTTATGGCAACACCAAAGATTTACAAAAGAAAATGGCTCTTGATGCGAAAGAATCGGCAGAAGTATTTAATGGTGCGGAAATCTTCCAAAAGTATTTCAGCACTTTTGCCATAGAATCACCTAAGCCAACTGTTGAACACAGTCAGATTACTTTCAAAATAAACATGGTAAACAAAGAAGAGAACTTCATCATTTCTGTATTGAAATTTGCCAAAGAATTAGAAACTCAATTGATGCCTAAAGCTACACCTGGAGTGTAATATACCGTCATGAAGAAAATATTTTTATTAGCGCTCAGTTCGCTTTTCTTATTTGCTTGTTCGGGCGAAATTACCGACTTAAAAAACTACATTCCAGCCAACGCTAAAACGGTGGTGATGATTAACAATAAAGCTATTGTTGATGAAATAAAATGGGATATTCTTTTTGGAAAAGGAAAACTGGAATTCAAAATAATCGACGATGCTTTAGTAAGATTGTTGGCAGAAAATCCTGTTGAAGCAGGCATTAATTTAAGCGCTAAATCTTTTGTTTTTACAACAGATTCTGCTGTTTGCGCTATGCTTCCTTTAAATTCTGGCGATGATTTACAAGCTTTGTTAACTGCTAATACTATTGAAGTAACCAACGGTGCCGATTTTGCTTTTGTGAAATCGGCATCTTCATTTGCAGTGATTGAAGACCATACTCTTTTTATATTGTGGGGTTCTTTTAATGAGAAATCATCAGCTGCTTTTGTAGCCAATTTAAAAGACGATAAAACAGAGAAGTTGGTGAACGCTAAAATTCGCGCTTTAGATGCCATCAACAGTGAAAGTCATGTTGCAGTATTTGGTGAAGAAAATACCATCGCATCATCTTTAGGAACAGCGGTAGATGATTTTGTTACTGCACCAGCAGTTAAAAATAAAGCCAGCGAATTTGTAGCCGAATTCAATTTTAAAGCGGGTAAGCTAGAAGGCAAAACCAAACAATATTACGAGGAGGGAAGCATTGCCTTAAAAGCTTTTCAAAAACCTAGCAAAATTGCCGATATGATGGCGGGAGTGAATGTAGATAATTCTATATTGAGTGCCGGCGTATCAATTGATTTGATGTCGTTTTTAATGGCTCAAGAAAACGAAGGAACCAAGCATGTTATCGATTCATTGATGATGTTGTACACAGGTATGCCATCTGAAATGGTGGCTTCTTTTATTGAGGGTGATTTTTATGCATCTTTAAATAAAGTAGATGTTTCGGTAGCCGAAAAAGTAATTAAAACCCGAGAGGAACAAAACGATGAGGAGAACATTGATTTTTTGGAGGGTCCGGTTTTAAAATTCGATTACAATGCCGCATTCACCTTAAAAGATACCATTTTAGGTAGAATGGGCTTGGTGCGCCAAATGATGGAATTTGCGCCAAGTGTTAAAAACAGCGTGTACTATTTTGCAGGAGCAAAAACCTATATGTTCTTTAAAGGCTACAATGTTTATTTTACATCAGATGAAGCTGCAATTGCTAAGATTTTATCGGCAAAAGCAGGTGATAAAAATACATCGCTCGCTACTTTTTCAAACGGAATTTATTTAAACTTTACAGATTTATCGAAGAAATTACCTGTTCAAGTTTTCCCGCAAATGATGCCTGTGATTCAGCTTTTCGAAAAGAATATTCGCAGCCTAAAATACTCTACTTTACCTGTAAAAGGGAAAGTGTTAGAAGGTGATTTTGTAATTGAAGGTGCCAACAAAAACGAAAATATTTTGGTGTCGCTTTTGCGTTTGCTCAATGAATTTAAAGGATATGCAGCGCCACAATCGTAATGAGTGAGATTGTTTTAAATAAAATTATTCCGCATCCTATTCGCGAAAATTTTTCGCCCATCTCTGATGTGTGGGGTAAAGAAATTTCTTTTCAATCGGGTACGCATTATCATGTGTGTGCTCCTTCGGGAACGGGCAAAACAACCTTGTCGCATATCTTGTATGGTTTGCGTCACGATTATGATGGAGTATTGCTCAACAACGGTAAAGTAGCCAAAGATTGGAAACCTGATGATTGGAGTCTGTACCGACAAAATACAATTTCTATTATCTACCAAGATTTAAAATTGTTGGAAGAATATACTGCTTTAGAAAATATTCAAATTAAGAACCGACTCACCAATTTTTTCAGCGAAAAAGAGATTGTAGAAAATGCCGAAAAGTTGGGCGTTTCTTATTTGTTGAACAAGAGTTGTAAAACCATTTCACGCGGTGAGCGCCAAAGAATTTCTATTTTAAGAGCATTGAGTCAGCCCTTTCATTTCCTCATTTTAGATGAAGCATTTAGTCATCTCGACGAAGGGAATACCAAAAAAGCCATTGCGCTCATCAATGATATTTGCGATAAAAACAAAGCAAGCGTTATCTCTTGCAATTTGTTTGAAGATGCACATTTTAACTACCAACAAAAATTGAAGCTGTGAATAAATTGCTGGTTAAAATATTGTGGGGTAAGCAGTCGTACTTTCAATTGGTGCTGACTTTATTGGCCTTGGTAGTAGGAGTGCTGGTGATGGCCATTACTTTCAATTTGTATCTCAACTTTAAAGAAGTGCTGAGCGACAACGATGCTTTCTCGAACAACTATTTAGTGATTAATAAATCGGTAGGTTATCTCAATACTTTTGGCTTAACTTCAACTTCGTTTAAAGCTGAAGAAATAGAAGACATTAAAAACAGCAAAAAGGTAAAAGGTGCAGTTCCTTTTATTGCCAATCAGTTTGATGTCGCCATAAGAAAAGGTGCGCCGTTCAACTTTTATTCTGAGTTGTTTGTGGAAGGTGTACCTCGAAATTTCATCGATAATGTACCCAATGAATTCCGCTGGCAAGAAGGTGATGCAGAAGTTCCGGTAATTCTCTCAAACGAAATGTACAACTTGCTAAGTTTTGGTTATTCACCAACCAAAACCGGATTTCCACAAGTGCCTAAATCGGCATTGATGAGCACCGATTTCGATTTAGAATTGCGCGGCGTTCAAAAAGATGTAAAGATGAAAACCAGAATTGTAGGTTTTTCAGATAGAGTGAATTCTATTTTAGTTCCTTTAGAGTTTTTAAAATGGGCCAATAAGAATATAGGTAGAGGCGCGCAAAATGATTTTTCAAGAGTGTTGTTGGAGGTGGAAGATGCCGCAGATCCTCAATTGCAAGAGTTTTTAGATGCGAAAGGTTATGTGGCCAATAAAGATAAATTGCTGGCAGGTAGTGGTAAATCGAAGATTAAATTGTTTTTGTCGGTGTTGGGTTTAATAGGCGGACTCATAGTCATTCTTACGCTAAACACTTTGGTGATGAATATCCAATTGCTCATTTCAAAAGCCAAAGCCGAATTGAAAATGTTGTTTAGTTTGGGCTACCGTTTAAATACTTTGTTCTCTTATATGTTTTACGGCTTTGTGGTAATGCAGCTTTTTCCACTCATTATTATTTACGCTATATTACCATTTTTAAATGCTTCGATTCAACAAGGATTGAATGAATTTATGCCCAATCTTCAAATGACTTTATTCACCGAAGTACTCGCTTTGCCTATTGCGGTATTAGTGCTTTCAGTGTTGGTGATGGCCGTTTTCTTAAAGAGATTTTTAAGGTTGAGTGTGTTATCAGATTAATCATGACCAAGAAAGAGAAAGCAATAGCCATCACAAAAATATTGGAAGGATACTATCCTAATCCGCCTATTCCATTAGATCACACCAGCGATTTCACCTTATTGGTGGCGGTATTGCTATCGGCGCAATGTACCGATGTGCGCGTAAATCAAATCACTCCGTTTTTGTTCAAAAAGGCCGATAATCCATTTGATATGGTGAAATTGTCGATGGAAGAAATTCGTGAGATTATTAAACCTTGCGGATTGTCGCCTGCAAAATCAAAAGCCATTTTCAATTTGTCGCATATTTTGATTGATAAGCATAAAGGTAAAGTGCCTAATACCTTTGAAGATTTGGAAGAATTGCCTGGTGTGGGACACAAAACGGCTTCGGTAGTGATGGCACAAGCTTTTGGAGTACCTGCTTTTCCGGTAGATACACATATTCATCGTTTGATTTATCGTTGGGGATTGAGCAGTGGTAAATCGGTAGAACAAACGGAGGTCGATTGCAAAAAACTTTTTCCAATAGAGAAATGGAACACGCTGCATCTTCAAATCATTTTCTTTGGTAGGGAATTTTGTCCGGCTAGGGGACATGTGGTAGAGAACTGTCCTATTTGCAGCAAGTACGCAAGAAAAGGGGGGTAGACATATGCAGTGCGTCATTGCGAGGTACCCCGAAGCAAACTTATTGTGTTTCAGTTAGTGTTTCTAGATAAGGTTGCTTCGGGGTACCTCGCAATGACGTACTAGGTAAATGCAGATGATAAAACAAACCTCAATCTTTCTTCAAGACTCATTTTTGGAATTTCAATCAATTGGTAATTGTTTTCAGTATATACTTTTACCAAATAATCATGAATTTCCATCGCGTCTTCAAAACTTTCTTTTCTTTCATTATCGTTCACATAGATTTCCTTCCAAGGCGGAGTGATAAATACTTTTTCGTGATAACGATGTTCATTGATGGCCTTTTCTAATTCTTCGAAAATAGCTTGATTGCTTTTTTCTTGATAGGCTGCAATATCGAGAATACCGCGGTCGTAAAAATTCAAACCTTCAACAGCTTTTTTGAAATTATTAATTTGAAAGGGGAGAACCGCTTTGCTAAAGGCATTTATATTTTGCCATGGCAGCACATCGCTTCCTTTATGTAATTCTTGTTTGATTACTTCTCGGGCCACTTCATCAAAGGTGGAATAGCCCATTTTTGCTAAAGTTTGCAGAATGGTGGTTTTTCCTGTACACGGCGCTCCTGTAATGATAATTCGTTGCATGGAGGCAAGGTAAAAAAAAATTGTAAATTCACTTTTAAATAGAACAACATGATTCGAAAAGTGCTGCGTAAAATAAAGTCGGTTTTTAATACCGCAGAGTCGCATTATTACACTGGTGATTTCTCTTCTTTTGACGATGCACTAAAGCATTGCAAAGGTTATGCAGCCGAAGAAGTTTTTAAAAAAACCTGCGAAACAGCTTTGAAAGTGCAGCGAGGCGATTTTGTTTTTGAGCGAGATTCTGTTGGTTTTACCAAAGCTCATTATTCCTTTGCAGCGGTTGCGGCCTTACAAAACATAGCTACCAAAAACAACAACGAATTAGAACTTACCGATTTTGGAGGAAGCTTGGGCAGCAGTTATTTTCAGCACAAAATTTTTTTTTCGTCATTAAAGAAACTACAATGGAAGGTAGTGGAGTTGCCAAACATCATCGATTTTGGTAAAGCTAATTTACAAGACGATCACCTTTTCTTTTACCACACCTTAGCCGAGGCTGAAGCACAGCAAAAATCTACTGTTTTATTTTCTTCTAGCACTTTGCAGTATGTTCCCAATCCTTTTGAGTGGATGGATGAATTCATCAAAAGAGACTACCCTTATATTTTGTTAGATCGAATTGCATTTGTGAAAAGAGATACACACCAAGTTACTGTTCAATACACTCATGAAATGATATACGAAGCCAGCTATCCGGCTTGGTTTTTTAATGAGCAGTTGTTTGTGCAGTATTTTTTAGAAAGAGGGTACAAGGTGCATTTCGATTTCCCTAGTTATTGTGATGTGCCAATGAGCATCGACAAAAAGTATTCGGTGCATTGGAAGGGCTTTTTCTTAGAGAAGAACTAAGCTTATTCCACCACTGTCACCGTTCCGTATTCTTCATTCCATAAATCTTTGTGAAATCTTTTGTAGCGTACTTTCCATACGTAAGTATCTATTTGTACGGGTTGTCCTTTAAATGTGCCATCCCATCCTTTGCTGATATCGTTGCTGGTAAACAACAATTCTCCCCATCGATTGAAAATCATTAATTCAAATTTTTCTACACTAATGCTTCTGAAGTAAAAAACATCGTTTAGTCCGTCACCATTGGTACTTATCGCATTAGGCACATAAACTTTTCTTATAACAAACACATGAATTGAATCTCTATAATAACAACCTTTATCGTCGTACAAAAGATACTGATAAGTAATGTCTTCTTCGGGTATTCTAATCAATGGCGATGCGCAATCGGTGCAGCTTAAATAGGTGCTTGGCGACCAAAATACATGTTCTTCAAAGGTGGCGTTAATTTGTTGATCGTCGCCATATTCTACCAAATATTCATCTTTAATTCCTGTAAATGGTTTGGTGGCTATACTAACTGTGGTATACATAGAATCACTGCAGCCATCTGTATTCGTGATGATTATTTTGTATTGGGTCTTATCTTGTGGAAAAGCTTTTGGGTTATCAATTACAGATGAAGTTAAGGTGTTGGCTGGCGACCACAAATAACTTACTCCGCCTTTCGCTAATAGGGCGATAGAATCGTTACGGCAAATAGTGGTGTCTTTCGACACGCTTCCTTGCACTTTAGATACTTTAACATCATGATAACCGGTATCTACTCCGCACATGTTGGTCACTACAACTTTGTACAATGTGTTGCTACTTGGAGTGGCCAAAGGATGTTTTTTAGTGGCGTCATCTAAGTGATTGTTGGGTATCCATTTGTAAGCGTAATTGCCGCTGATACCCGGATTTAAAAGCACAGATTCGGAAAAACAAATTAAGGTATCACTCACTGTTTTAACATGAGGGGGCTGAATTACTTTAATATGAACAGAGTCTTTAATATCGCAGCCATCCACCGATTTAAAACTAACATGAACTGTTTCACTTGCAGGCAGCGTTACTGTGGTGCTTCCTGCATTGGGTGAACTAAAACGATTGGCCGGAGTCCATGAAAAATTACTACCAACAGAAGCGCTAAGCGGAATGGATTTGCCTGAACAAACAGAGTCTTGCGGACTAATTTGATGTGCTAAAGAAAATAAAGTGATGGTGAGAGCAGCAGAATCTTTAGTACAAAAGCTATTGCCATTTACAATATAAGTGGTTTGTTGTGTTGGAGTTGCAATAACTTGAGTGCCGGTAGATTGATTTAATGTAGCGGCAGGTTTCCAGGTGTAGTTGGTGGCGCCTGATGCAGTGAGGGTGACGCTTTCACCCGGACAAATACTATCGTTTGGCAATACAGTCATGTTCACTTGCGGTAGAACGTGGAGAAGCATGAAGGTGGTATCGGTAGGCGGACAGCCACTTGGATCTGTGGCCACCAAGCGAATTTTAAAATAGCCAGTATCGCTGTAGGTATGGGTAGGTTGAAAATCATTACTTATTGTGCCATCACCTAAATTCCATTCGTAAGTAGTGCCGCCTCTGCTGTCGTTATTAAAAACAATAGGTTCATTTACACAAGCCACCGAATCTGCGTTTCCGCCAATATTGGCAGTAAGTTTAGAAATATCGAATTTAATGACTGCTAAATTACAATTGTCGGCTTTGTTTGTTGTTGACCAGGCGCCAGGTGTAGTAGGAAAATCTGAATTTCCACCGCAACCACCGCAAACTGCCTGATACACATTTCCCTTTTTATCAAACCGACTCGTACCACCATCTACATGCTCTAATGATGTTGGTCCGCCAAAATAAGTCCCATATTTTAAACTCCCTGCATTAGGAGAAAAAACAGCTAAATAAAAGTCACTTCCATCGCTCGTACTTTGATAAGCATCGGCCGTTAAAGGCATGTTATTGGTGTTCCCTGCAGGTTTGTTTGGCGAGAAGAAGGAGTTTATTGTTCCACCCCAGGCAGAGATGTAAATATCTTCGCAATTGTTTACCAAGAAAGCCGATGGTACTAAGTCGGTGTTTGCCGAACTGCTTCCAAAAACAGTAGAAAAAATGGTAGTACTTAAATTGCTGTTTAATTTGTGAATAAACTGATGGCTGTTGGCATTGTTGTAAACCCCTGCAGGAAAAACGGGGTAAGCCCCTAAAGATTGACCATAAACAAAGACGTTATCGTTGATATCTGTTTGTACAAAATAGCATTGGTCGTAGGCTGCAGTTCCAATGTAGGTGCAAGCCAGTAAAGAGTTTCCATTGCTACTTAAATGTGCAATATAACCATCTATATCTCCTTGCGGAGTAATGTTTAACGCGCCAGCGGTGGTGGGCAAATTTACACTTTGTGAACCTCCAGTAACATACAAATCACCCTTGCTATCAAACTGAACAGAGTAGGCGGCATCAGTTCCATTTCCACCTATGAAGGTACTCCAAGTAAGTGAAGAAAGGTTGTTGTTGAACTTCATCACTACGGCATCGTGCGTACCACCAGCAAATGTATTTTGAAATCCGCCAACTATAGGGAAATCGGTAGAAC
>CAMBXP010000007.1 GCA_945871895.1 Chryseobacterium gleum
CCCCCCTACGGCAGCCCAGCACTTAAATCTGCGGGAGAATTTTAATTGTATTCAATCACCACACTTTCTCCAACTCCCAAATCGAACCAAAAAATCAATTCGTCATTCCATTTTTTCGTGGAAATATTTTTGCCATTCATTTTAACTACCTTGCTTTTTGTTGTCATGCTTAAGTTGTGAATAGTTGCATTTGAAGTGTTGCTTAGTTTTATTTTACCTTCTTCTAGAATCTCATATTTTACTTTGTCTACAGAAGTTCTGTAATCTAGTAAATCGCGAATGGTAGTAAGGTTTAAAAGATTTTTATCTCGATAAGAAGCCATTCGTGCAAGCGCGTTGTCGAACTCTGCGCTAACAACATATTTTCCATCTTCATCTAATTTAAAAAAGCCTGTATTTTCATCAACACGCGATGGATAAACATGACTGATGCAAATTTCTTGGTTGTCGATTAAATCGTTGAAAGTTTTTTCGTTGAAGTAGTATTGCCA
The DNA here is from genome assembly GCA_945871895.1 of Chryseobacterium gleum. Taxonomy (GTDB): domain Bacteria; phylum Bacteroidota; class Bacteroidia; order Flavobacteriales_C; genus JAHEZL01. The sequence continues at coordinate 492 of CAMBXP010000007.1, forward strand.
CAGCGATAAATCTTTGATGAAAAGCAATTGATGTGCAGGCCAAGAGTAAATATTGGCAGGAGCGTCATTTTGGTGCCAATAATCGGGCGCAGGAATATGGTCGCCAAAGCCGTGGTAATAATTTTTAAAGTGATTGTAAAAATGGTAACGGTTAAACAGTAAGCTGTCTTCGTAGTAGCAGTTCCAAAAGTATTGCGTGTTGTATTTTTGCCAAAGAGGCAAAGTGTATTGCGGCGATGAAGGCACCAAACCATCGCACACAAAATCTTCTCTATTGTCTTTTAATCCGTTGTCGTAGCCATGATCTATCCATGTTTTGCTGTCGTATTTTTTAGCAAAGTAAGCAATGGCTTCCTCTAAATTTTTGCTGTTGCTGCTGTTTTGTTCGGGCGTGTGCAAACAAATATCAAAATGATGTTGGCACAAATCATCAATAAATTTTTCGAATTCGGCATTTCCTTTTAGGTTGCAAATAGGAGAATCGAAAGCTTTGTTGAATGCAGTATTGTTGGTGTTTTCGGGATTGTTGTAAAATACACTTTTGGTAACAGGAATATCGTATTTAGCAAAGCCACCAATTGCATTTCTATATTCGTGAATATCTTCACTGCCAAAGTTAACGGCATACTGCGTGCGCAAATCGGTGTAATCAGCATGTTCGGTGAAAATAAAGGCGGCTAAATAGCCCGATGGGTTTTTCATAAAACGCGGCAATGAACCAACATCTCTTCCAATAGTTAAAGCGAAATGGTAAGTTGCGCTGCTTCCTTTGGTTCTTTGTGTTTCTGAAATATCTTTTTTTATTCCCTTAAGGGTGTCTTGTCTTAATGGAAAATGCAAGAGAAGATGGTCGTAACTAAAATCAAGATTGATGACCAATTGTTTTTTTATGGTGTTGAGTTGAACAGAAGAAATATCAGAGTTGTGGTAAAAGTAAGTGGCTCTTTTGTTGGAGCCAAATTTCACGCCTTCTTTATCTAGCCAATATTCATTTTGAAAATCGTTGAGGTCGACTTTCCTATTGTTTCTATACACTTCACGTACCTCGTCGGCCATTTCTATTACCAGTGCTTCTCGCACAATTACCGCATCGCTGTATATGCTTTTGATCAAAAAGTTGAGCTGCGTTGTTGCACTAAATTGTAAAATCAAATCAACAGAGATTTCTTTTGCAGACGCAGAAAATTCAATAGAAGTATCGTTGCTTTTTTTGAATTTAAAATTTGTGAGGTTAAGTGTGTTGCTTTCTTTTGAAGCTTTATTTTTTTTGTATTCTAGATGATACACTATTTGTTGTGTAAGCAGACTGTCGTTCATGTCGCTAATAAAAATGCTGCTGTTTTCTGTGTTCTGTTTTATTTGATAGTATGAGTTTTTAAATAAGGTTTTTAAGTTGCTTTTATTTGCTTTTGCTGCTGGTATGTTAGGCAAATAGGTAGGATTTTCAAGCTTAAAGAAAGATAGCTTTACATCGTCAACATCAACAGTGCTTTTGCCCTCGCCATTGTATTGATATATCACGAGTTTGTAGTTGCTGTTTTGAACGAGGTTCATGGGTATTGTAAGCGTATCGGAAACAGAATACCAAATGTTGTTTTGACTGTTTTTTCTTTTGGAGGAAAGGAATTCATAATAAACAGAACTCTCACCATTAATAACATCAACTACAAATCCGCCACAAAAGTTGGTGTCGCTTGTTTTGATGTGAGCACTGAGCACCAATCTAATATTATGGCCCTTTACTGCAGCAGGAAAATTATTTCTATAAGTTATGCCGTAGGGATTGTCTTTGCCTGTGCGCGATACAAACTTACCGCTATAGCTGTCTTGTGTTTCTATAGCTTTGTAATTCCATATTCCAGAAGATTCTTGCTTGTCTAAAGTGCAAGAATCGCTATACAAAAGAGTGTTGGTGTTAATGGTATTATATGCTAGTTTTGTAGAACATGAACTCCACAAACAAAAATTCAAAATAAAGATGAAAACAATAAAGGCGCTTAAGTTTTTTTTGTTTTGCATTTTCCTGACTTTCGTTTTTTCTTGTTCTGTTATCGATTCGAAAAATTTTAGCAGCACTTTGGGGTCTGCTAATTTTGATGAATCGTATGGTTTGGTTGTGGATAAAGATAGCAATATAATCATAAGTGGAGTTTATTCAGACACCCTATTTTTCTCCTCCAAAAGATATTTAGTTTCTAAAGGAGGCAGCGATATTTTTGTCGCAAAATTTTTGAAAAATGGTGAACTGCTTTGGTTGATTTCTGTTGGTGAAATGGAAAGTGATGAAGCGTATAACCTTGCTGTAAATACTGATAATGAGATTTATGTTTGTGGTCACTTAGGTGCACAGCCCTTTGCAGCCAAATACAATGCGCAAGGTGCCAATTGTTGGCTTTCTACTTTTGCGGGAAAGGGAGAGTGTAATGATGTGCTTTGGAAGGATGAATTTATTTATGTTTTGGGCACTTTTACCGATACGTTAAACCATACATTACTATCGAAGGGAAGTAGTGATATTTTTGTTTTGCAACTGAACGATGAAGGCGCAATTAACCAGTCGAATTCTTTCGGATTAAAAGGTGAAGATGTTGGCAAGCGTATGATTTTTACATCTGATACAACTATTGCTTTTTGTGGTTCAGTAACCCAAAATTGCAGCACGAAACAAGATGTTGCATTGTTTGCCATCAACACACAATTGCAATTGAAAGAAAGTTCTTTTTTTGGTTCTCGTGGTGATGATGTAGCCCTGACTTTAAAACAGAATGTACACGGTGATTTGTTTGTGTGCGGACAGTTTTCGGGCGATAGTATCTACTCAGAAAATAAAGTGATGAAAGTGAATTATTACGGTGAATTTGATGCTTTTTTATGCAAGCTGGATGATGATTTGAGTACACAGTTTTTTTATACAGCTGGTTCTGCGCAAAACGATTGGGCAACAGATATTGCTTTCAGTTCTAGCCATCATTTGTTGTGCAGTTTTGTGTTGAATAAAGAAGCAGTTTTGCATTTTAATGAAAGTAGGAAGGTGGATGGTTTTGGCAATTACGATATTGTGCTCACTTCAATCAACGCGCAGAATGAGCTTGATTTTGTTGAGTCCTTTGGCAATGAAAAAGAAAATGGCGTGAATAAAATTCTTTTAAGTGAAGGAGATAAACTTTTTGCAACGGGCTGGTTTGAAGGCGAGTTTTCTTTTGGAAAGAAAAATATTTTTAAAGCGCTAAAAGGCGGAGATGCATTTATTTTTAAAGGCGATTTAAAAAGTATTATGAATTCTACCGGTAAGTAATTTCAACACTTTCTTTGGCTTTTAAATCAAACCAAAAAATCAATTCTTCATTAAATTTTTTGCTCGAAATCGTTTTACCTTTTGCACTAACTTTATCCGCTTTAACAATCATGCTCATTCCAGCAATATTTGCGTTTCCAGTATTGCTAATTCTAATTCTATTTTCACCAATAATTTCATAACTCACTTTCTCAACTGCAAGATTGTAATCCATGAATTTTTCTATGGTGGTAATGTTTAATAATTGTTTGTCGCGGTAGTATGCCAAAAGTTTTAAGGCCTCATCAAATTCGGATTGAATAACGCATTTACCTTCATTATTCATTTTCCAATAAACACTGTTTTTATTTACTGCAGATGGATAGCAATGATTGATGCAAACGCCTTGGTTGTAAATTAAATCGTTCAAAGTTTTTTCGTTGTACAATTCTTTCCATTGTTGGGCAGAAGTGAAGGCGAAGTGCTGATTGGTGCTCCATGAATAAGCTTTATCTGCAGCGTTCGATTCGAGCCAGTAGGAAGGATTAGGCAATCTGTCTCCCCAGCCATGATACACATCTGTTAAGCTGTTTGCATGGTGGTATTGAGTGTGAATCCAGCTGTGTTCATTTTGGCAATTCCAAAAATATTGGGTGTTGTTTTTTTGCCATAAATCAAGTGCGAAGTAGGGCGAGGAGGTGACTAAACCATCGCATACGAAATCTTCTCTGTTGTTTTCTAAACCATTGTCGTAGCCGTGATCTATCCACGATTTGCTGTGGTATTTTTTGGCCATGTATGCTATGGCTTCTTTAAGATTTGCTGGAGTGGTGGTAAGATTATCGGGAGAATGCAAGCAAATTTCTTGGCCGTTAGCATACAATTCATCAATAAATTTTTCAAAGAATAGAGTACCTTTTAAATTGCAAATTTCTGATGTGAAATTTTCATTGACTTTTGCATTGGTGGATTTACTCTGGTTGTTGTAAAAAATACTTTTGGTGTTGGGTATGTTGTATTTCGCAAAACCGCCAATGGCTTTGTTGTAAGTAGTAATTTCTTCGCTGCCAAAATTCACGGCATATTGCGTTCGTAAATCGGTATTGTCGGCATGTTCGGTAAAGATATAAGTAGCAACAAAACCATTGTTGTTTTTCATGAAGCGAGGAAGCGAATTGACTTCTTGTCCGATAAACAGTGACCAATCATTTGCAGCCTTACTTTTTGCTTTATGTTCTTTTTCAGATAATCCTTCCATTACGTCTTGTGCTGAATTTTCTATCAAAGGAAAACGAATGAAGTGATGGTCGTTGTTGTAATCTAAATTTACAATCAATTGATTTTTTAAAGTATTGAGTTGTGCCGAACTACTGTTTTTGTTGTGGTAGAAATATATGGAGCGTTCGTTTTTACCAAATTTAGCGCCTTCTTTATCTAACCAATATTCATCTTGAAAATTGTGCGTATCGCTTTGTCGGTTGCTTCTGTACACTTCACTTATCTTGTCGCTTGTTTCGATAACCACAGCCTCTCTTACGATAAAAATTTGCTGGTGGTATTCTCGTGTTGCGCTAAAATGTAGTTTTGAAGAACTGTCGGCTTCTATTTTTAAATGAACAGCAATGAGCTTATTCTTTGCCATCAATTCAATGGCGTTTTTTTCTTGTTTTAGAAGCTCAAATTGCTGAAATGCCAAAGAGGAAACACTGTCTTTTCTGCTTTTTTTGTACTCCAATAGAAAAGTGATTTGTTGCGTTAAGGCCTTGCCGTTTTTGTCGCTAAAGTGCAGTGTTTGTTGTCTGTCGTTGTATTTTATTTTAAAGAATTTGTTTTCAATTAAGGTTTTGTTTTTATTGTCGTTTTGCAGCGTAATGGGCACTTTAGGTAAGAAGGAATAATTGTGAATGTCGAACATTTTTACATGAACATCATCGACTTCAATAGTTGAGTTTCCACCGGTATGATGGAAGATGATGTTGAGTTTATTGAGCGGATTCGACGTGAAATTTTGTGTAATAATTAGCGTGTCGCAAAATAATGTCCATTCGTTTTCTTTTTTAATGAAGCGTTTGTTGTCGTAACGTTTTTCAAACACAACAGCATCTTTTTGTTTGATTTGAAATATGAATTCTCCGCAATAGTTGATGTCGTTTGTTTTTATTCTACCATGATAAATCAAGTGAATGTTGTGGCGGTTTAAGGCAGCAGAAAAAGTATTTTGATAAGTTATACCTGTCGGATTTTCTTTGGTGATAGCAGAGACGTAAGAGCCTGTAAAAGCATCATCAGTTTCTGTGCTTTTATAATTCCAAACACCTGCCGACTGCTCTTCGCTAAGCGTACAAACATCGTATTGAAGAAGGTTTTTCGGACGAGAATCAACTTCGCTGTTGCAGGTGCTTAGAATGCATGCGATAAATAGCCCAAGAGTGATATGGATTATTCGCTGCATCATTTGCGAAATAAAAATTATTGAAAATTACTTGAAATTTCTTCGGCTAATTTCACAAACTCTTCTTTACTGAGCTGCACTCGTGGATTTGAAAAATTTAAATCACCAATGCCAGTCATAGGTATTAAATGTATGTGTGCGTGCGGCACTTCTAAGCCAACTACAGCCATTCCTACTTTGGTGCATGGAACGGTTTTTTTTACTGCTTTAGCTACTTTTTTTGCGAAGAGGTGCAAGTTGGCCAGCGCTTGGTCTTCCATATCGAAGATGTAATCTACTTCGATTTTGGGTATTACTAAGACATGACCTTTTTTTACCGGACTCACATCTAAAAAAGCCAGGAAGTCGGCCGATTCAGCTACTTTATAGCAAGGTATTTCTCCTTTTATTATTTTAGAAAAGATGGTAGACATGAATTATTCGCGGGTGATTTTAACTATTTCTAGTTCTAATTCGCCATTGGGTATTTTAATAATTGCTACTTCACCTACTTTTTTGCCCAATAAGCCTTTGCCGATAGGAGAACTGACAGATATTTTATTTGATTTAAAATCTGCTTCGTTCTCTGCCACCAAAGTATATTTCATCTCGGCTTTATTTTTATTGTTGCGCAGTTTAACGGTTGATAAAATCAAAACTCTTGAGGTATCTATTTTAGTTTCATCTACCAAACGAGCGTTACTTAAATTGCTTACTAAGTTCGCAATTCTGGCTTCCATTAAGCCTTGTGCTTCTTTGGCAGCATCGTACTCAGCATTTTCCGATAAATCACCTTTATCTCTTGCTTCGGCAATTTGTTGAGTAATCTTTTTGCGCTCCACTGTTTTTAAGTAGTGAATTTCATCTTTCAGCTTTTGCAATCCTTCTTGCGTAAAATAAATTGTCTCAGACATAACGGTACTTTTAAAAGGTATAAACGAAAAAGAATCCCAATTTCTCGGGATCCCTTTCTAGTTGTATAGTAGCAAAAATACGAAAAAATATTGTCTAAAAGCAAATCAATGGCGGCTTCTTGATTATTTTATATCTTTGTCTTGATGAAGTTAGTGAAATCAACATTCTTCTTAGTTCATGATGGAAAATAGAAATTACATTCCTCAGCTCACCTTTTTTCGGTTTTTGGCGGCTATTTTGGTGGTTATTCTTCATTATTGTTACGGCCCTCCTTTTAACTCCTCATATTTTCATAATTTTATAAGAAAGGGTGATGCGGCTGTTAGTTTTTTCTTTTTCTTGTCGGGAGTTGTATTAACTGTTAGCTATTGGGAGAAGGCTTCTATTTCTCTTAAAGACTTTTTTATTAAGCGATTTGCCCGTATTTACCCTGTTTATTTTTTGGCTTTTGCTTTGGTGGTGGGGATTCTCTTAATTGGGGGATCGCCTACTAATATGGATAGTGGTATTTGTCAGTTTTTAGCGATACATGCTTGGGTTCCACCTTATGCATTGGATCTTAACTATCCTTCTTGGAGCGTATCTGTAGAGATGTTATTTTATGTTTTATTTCCTTTTCTCTTGTTGTATTTTAAAAGAATTCCTTTCTCTAATTTTTTTGTGATAGCCTTGTTATTACACTTGTTAGGCATACTACAGATTGTTTTTTTATCTAAAACATTGAATACTCTTTTTCCCGGTCAAGACTATAATGTTAGGATGTTTATTGTGCATTTTCCTTTGTGGCATTTGAATGCTTTTATTTTTGGCGTTTTTGGAGGGGTATTGATCTTAAGGTTAAGATCTCAAAATAAAAAGTATATTCTTGCTCCTTTGTGGTGGTGGTTGATTGGATCTGTATTGATCTTTCTTATTTTGAATACCAATAACATTTTAAGAGAATACTCACACAACGGTTTATTGAGTCCGCTATTTCTGCTCATTTGCGTTGGTTTGTCTTTAGATAATTCTTTTCTGGTAAAGTGGTTAAGTAAAAAACCCTTGGTTTATTTGGGTAATGTTAGTTATGCCGTTTATCTGCTGCAGTATCCTGTTTTAATGTTGTTTTTAAAGATCTTTAAGCAAAGCGGTATCACAGGAGAAAACTTCATTTACTATCTTCTTTTATTAACGGTGTTGTCTTGTTTTACATACTCTTTCTACGAAAAGAAATGCAGAGATATCATTCTTAAATATTTCATCAAGAAAAAGGTGTGATCCTTAAAAGCAAATTCTTGCTCCAATGCTGTGCACCCCTTGAAACGGATTGGTGTTTCGGTAGGAATAATCAAAGGCAAATAAAGTTTTCTCCTTGTAAGGCACTTCAATACTGAAACCTGCTGTTGGTCCGGTTAGCGCCGTCGTTCTCGTTTTAGAATTAAATACACCTTCTTCGTATACGTAGCCCGTGCGCACCATAAATATCTTCTTAAAGCGATATTCTAAGCCTAAACAAAATTGATCTTTAGCAAAAGCATTTGATGTAAATGCCCCGCTGGTAAAAAGCTGATGTTGTGTGCCAATATCGAAGCGATAGTGTGCTCCAATGTTCATTAGAAGCGGCAGCTCAAAAGGCTGAGAGCGTGATTGCAATGTTACTTCATTGTCACTTCCAGTGAATTTAGCTTTAACAGCTAAGCCGTCGCCGTAATAACGCATTTTCGGACCCACATTTCTCAGCGACATACCAAAACCTATTTGTTTTTTACTTCCTGTGGTATATTGAATTCCTGCGTCAATCGACATACCCAACGCTTTAATATTGGCAATTTGTTCTGATATCACTCGTGCTGTAACACCACCCGAAATACTTGAGGTGAACTGACGGGCGTAGGAAGCGCCAATGTTCATGAATTGCGGACTGTATGTGCCTATGCCGCCCTCGGGTAAGTCGGTAGTTGTAATTTGAATTTGTCCCATATTCAACGACATTATTCCTAAAGCAATAAAGTTTTTTTGTCCGAGTTTCTGACTAAATCCAAAGCTGTTGATACTGATGCCCGTGCCCATTAGCCAAGCTGTTCTGCAAAAAATCAATTCAGAGTTTTTGGTTTTGGTGAGTCCGCCAATATTTAAAAATTGTGACTCCAATCCTTCTGTCATTGAAATGGTGGAGTTGCCTGCACCCGATGAACGAGCATAAGGGTTGATAAGCAATTGCGTTGCGCCCGCTTGTCCGGCTCTATCTCCATTGCCAGCAAAGGCATTGCTAGCCAAAACAAGAACTATTGCTATGTTTAAAATGTTCTTCATTAAAAAGTGCTTAAATCGGTTTCACGCATCACACCAAACCATTTCAATATTTTTTCGCCAACGCCATCCACTTCAACATGCACGATATACATTCCAGAAGCGATGGGAACACCAGCATCATTGTCTAAATTCCATACTAAGTCGCTGGTTGTTCTGTCGTCTTTTTGAAAGGTTTTAACCAATGTGCCGTTAAGCGTGTAAATGCGCACTTTACACTTGTCGGGTAAATTAACAATCTTCACAATTCTATCCAATTGGCGGCTCTCATAAGAAGAAAATCCATAGTAAGGATTAGGTACAATGTTTATCTTATCTAAAGATTCTTTGGCCGTTGTGTTGTCGTCGTTAACGGTTTTAATATCGGCAGTATTGAAAGAAAATTCCGGCAATTTACCAGCATCTTTTGCATAGGGTTTAGCAACGCGCAGTTTAATAAAAACATCAGAAGGAATATAGCCCAGCACAGGGTTCGCCATTGGGTAAGGGAAAACCCAAGTAATGTCTTTAATCACTTTTGTTTTGCTTGCCAGATTATTAGTGGCCATTAGATTGTAGTAATAATTTCCTTGATCGTAATGGGGCGCTACATTATCGTTGCTTTGGAAAATATATATGCCGTGCATTCCACCAAAATAGGCATCACCAGGATAAAGCGTGTCTGTATTCGGATTGATATCAATATTCACTGGATTCCATTTCATGTCTTTGCCGTTGGTAGATGCTCTGCTTGAATTTTCACCAAAGGCCATGTTTAATCTTACTCCTGTTTCTACATTGATGGCATAACCGGGAAACCAGCCCATACCAATGGTTCCTGAGTTGTCGGTATTTCCATTTTGATCTACGGAAGGACTTTGTCTTAAGTCGAGTTTGCCGGCGTTACCAATAGTGGCTGCTGCCGAATCACAAGTTTCTAAAACGATACAACGCGTCCATTTCGATTTGTCTTTTGTTAGTACAATATCTATAGAACCGATGTTGAATAGTTTGTTGGCGCTGATCGCTGGCGACCAGTTCCACGCCGGACCGTTTTCATCTACACTTGTTAATCGGTATGGTGAGATGAGTCCGTCTAACACCTTTTCATAATCTTGATTTGGGTCTAGTTTGGTTGTTTTATCAGTTCCTGGAGTTAAGTCATTGTCGCCCAATCCCGATTTAATCCAATCCATGTAAAAGGTTGAACCATCTATATCTTTCACACCCGTTAGCCATTGAATACCTTCGCCATCTTTACCAAAGGTCATGGTTGAACCAACATATCCATTAGTGGCCGATTTAGAATCGGATGGTCCAAACTCCTGAAGCGCAGTTACCGATAAACCCCACTTAGCGATGATTTGTTCATTGGCTGTTTTAAGCGTTTGATGTGCAAAAACAGTGTCGTTTTTTTCTGTATGAATCAATATCCAATAGGCATCTGTTAAATCATTGGGAGTGATAGTATCCAATATTTTAAAGGTAAAATTACCATCGGGAACACTTAGTGGATTCACCACCTTGATATTGACTGGAGCTCCATCATTATTGTACGTTAGGGTAGAAGCTGCACCGTTGCTCAAAATATCGTTGATGGTACCTTCGCTCAAATTAATAAACTCTCCACCATAACCTTTGCCGCTTACACGACTCATTTTGGGCTGCAAACCATACGAGGCATTCATTATGGTGCCATTATTTTGCACCGTTGGGTCGTGTGGTGTTGCTTCGTAAGTTTTTACATTTCTTCGGCCTGCTTTGTAAGGTTTTTTTTGTCCGTCGTAGCTCGAACCATTGCTATAACTAAATGTTTTAAAGTTGTTGTGGCCATAAGCCACAGCCATGTAGTAATAGGGCTTGTGGTTGATTAAAGTAGGATTACCCGAACTAAATTTATCTTCGGTAACCACAAAACTGTGAACAATTCCTTTGTTGTTTCCTTTCACCATTTCTACTGGCACCAAGGTTCCTAAATTTTCATCTGGCGAGAAGTTTACCAATTGCGATACATTGTCGGCTAAATCACATTGAGCCACCAATCGTGCTTTGGTTGCATCGGTCAATTCTGAAGCCGATATGGTAGCATCTTTCAATTGAAAAATTTGGTAGCCTTGAAAGCGGTATAGCGTATCGTAACCATTCAATCCGGTTGGGTCAATCAAGGGGTCTTTCTCCTTGTATTTTTCTAAATAATTGTTCGAAGAGTTTTTGTTTTCAAGGGTGATAATGAGTTTATTGTTGAGCTCTTTGATGGTTAAATCAGGAGCATCTGGTCCGTTTAAAACTTTAAAATTATTGTCAAAAAGCGCTTGCGCTTTATCATCGGCTAACTGCAAAGCTTGCACAGATGCCCAAGCAGAAGAACCCTGACTAGCGCGTGCCCAAACTGCTCCCACAGTAACTGTATTTACTTGTCCCGATTGCAAGGTGAATGGTCCGGCAGATATAATAAATCGCAAGTCACTAGGTATGTCTCCTTCTCCTTTTTGCGACCAAGCACCACTATAATTAGGGTCGGTATTATCGGGAAAAGCAAAGTTGCTATTTGTACCATTTGTTCCACCGCCTGATGGCCATCCATTGCCTTCGTACTGCAAGTGTGAACCATCTTTCCAAACATTTTTTAGGTAGCTGTAATAATGCGTGGCATTGGTTGGATTACCCATATCCGTCATGTCGTTGCGGTAATACATGAAATTCGACATGATGATTTGTTCGCCCACTTCATCGGTAGTGCCATCGCGGTCGTTGTCGATACCGTCGTTGGCATCGGCTTTAGGGCCTTGAAAAAAATCAACGCCAACAGCAGGTGGAGATTGGCCATAACCATTGCTTCCCATATCTGCCGCATCGTTGTCGTCGGCATTGTAACAGTAGCCCAAACCACGCGCAACATCACAACCTATATAATCATCTCTAGGTCCACCTAAATCGGGGTCAACCCATTGTCCGAAATAAGTTTCATTCATCGCGAAACTCGATTTATTCTCAATCACATAATTGTAGAAAGTCATGTTGTTTACCTCATCATCGGTGCTAAAAGCAAAAGCTTGCGCTTTAATTTGAAGTCCAATGGGCTGACCTTTGGTTTCGGTATGAATATTACCTACATCGTTAATAACCCACCAAATAGATTCATCTCCATATAAAACATTATTAGAGTTGCCTTGAGTTCCTGATAAATCGAAGTTAGGATAATCGCCCTTTGACGGATTGTAAATATTGTCGTTATCGGTATCGTGAAAAGGCGCTAAAAAGTAATCTTGATTGTAAGCAGTATTGCCGTGAGCAGGCCAATTTAACATCGATTCGGGAACGGCAGGACTTAAACCAGCGTTGAAATCGGCCACATAGTTTTCTACTTCTTTTCTATTCACTTTATAATGTTTGTCATATTGCAAACAAGCCGATTTATCTGTACTTGCTGTTGCGTTACTCACCGGGCCCGGCCAAAAGTCATTTCCATTTTGGCGATAGGTCATGGCTGCCACTTTCAAATTACCATTGATGTCTTTTCCGCCAATCCAAAGTGCACCAGAGAAAAGAGAACTAACGCCACCTCCTTTAGGAATTTCATATTCGGGCGATTTGTTTAAATCCCACCACATATCACCTCCGCCTAAAATCCGCACTCTAACGTTGTTCAAACTTAAGTCGATTTCACTGGTGGCAGGGTCACAATCGGCAGCTTTATAGTCACCAGTGTTTTGGTTGTTTTGAGCAACAAATCCAACGTTTTCGCGCGCCAATAGGGCGAACGATATTATCGTTGCGAAAACGGTAAGCGTATATTTTATTTTTTGTAAGTCCATATTTAAAAATTGTAAATAACACCCAAGCGCAAAGTGCGAGGCATGCTGTAGTTGTAAGGACTGTTAATTACTATCGAATACAAATCGATGAACGATTGTGCATTTACTTTGGCGTCAATTTCTTGTTGAGATACAGATGCTGTGAGGAAACCATCATCTGACGCGTTGCCTGTTAAGCGGTAAACATTAACAATGTTTCTTGTATTTAGTAAATTGTTTACAGTGAAATAAGCATTGAGTACCGTTATTTTTTGTTTCTCTTTTTCATCACCAAATTTGAGAATAAAATCTTTGTCAATTCTCACATCCATGCGGTAGCTCCATGGCAAGCGAGAACCATTGGGCTGGCCGCTTAAGGTGTGGCTCTGACTCTTTGTTAGTGCTGCATCTTGAGTGATGTTTGATTGGCGAGAATACGGAGTTCCAGATCCAGTTCTGAGTAAGAAGTTCACGCCGAAATCAGCTAGAATTTTTCTGCCCCAACCCGGACCATTGTATGTCTTTCCTCTGCCGTAGCGGTAATCTACTTCGAAATTAATGTTGTGTCGACGATCATAATCCAAAGGAATTACGGTGCGTAAGTTAGGTGAACCCGAATTTAAAATGTTGATGCTGCTGGTAGCATTACTTCCTGTTCCTTCTGCAAATTGTAAAGTGTAGTTCACCAACATCCTAACATTGTTTACACGGCGTTGCTCGTAGGTAAACGACATTCCTTTTACTGTTCCAAAATCGATATTACCAAAAGTTAAATAATTAACGGGGTAAGCATATTGAATAGGCATCAACTGAATCATGTCTTTAATATCTCTATAAAAAGCAGAAATGGTAAGTGCCGAAGAACGACTAATTTTTTGTGCAAAGCCCAATTCGTAATCGGTAGTTTTTTGGGGCTTCAATCCCGGATTATTTAAAACTGCGCCTACCGAATTTTCCATGAACAAGTAGTTAAGTGGATTGTTGCGAGAGAAGTTGGCGCCAGGTCGTTGCGATAACACATCGTAATGCGCAAAGAAAATAGCTTCTGTAGAGATAGGGAAAGAGAAGGATATACGTGGCATCAACACATATTGCGCTTCGTATTTTTTGAAGGAACCATCAACATTAAAGTTAGATGATTTTACGTTTTCCTTAGGGTTGACTAAGTAAGGCGTAATGCTTCCGCTTTTGGTAGAAGAGGCAATGATGGCTGGGTCGCTAACAGCCGTACCCACGCTGTTGTACCATTTGTTGTTTTCATCGCGAAAGCCCACCGCTGTTTTGTTGGTGGCATCCATGTCGTCGATATACACTTTGTAATCATCGCCAACAGAAGAGGGAATTGCGATGCCTTCGGCTCTTGCTTCTGCAGCCGTTTTAATAGGGTACAAAGAATACAAATCTCGCGGCACCATTTGGTTGGCATCGTATCTATCCAATCGCAAACCAACATTAAAAATCATGTCTTTAAAAGTGAATTTATCTTGAAGATAGCCAGCGATATAAATAGGATTGAAACCGGGCACATTTCGCTGCATAGCATTGTCATCATTGGTAGCATTAAAGAAATCGGCAAAAGCAGCTTTCTTATCAAATGGATTCCCTAAATAATCATAGCCATAATTGCTGCCTAATGCGCCATTTCCATTTTGCATCAACTCATCTGCGCTAAACATATCTAGGCTTAAATCACTTGGTTTAAGATTGTCAATGTCTACAAAATCTGTATTGCTTTTATTGAGGCTGGTTCTTACATTTTCAAAAAAACCTTTGATTGTTTTTCCGCTTACAGCATCAATTGTTGGAACATACAAACGATTGTATTCGGTTGTGTCGCCGTTAATGATAGGATTTGTTTTATCTAATTCGGTGTTTTTGGCATTGCCAAGCTGACGGGCCAACGTCCATAAATTCATGGGAGAAATTGAGTAAGAGCGTTCTAATCTTTGCTCGTACTCAAAACCTGCATTCAACTCATGGTTTTTTATGTCGGCGAAAATTGAGCCTATCAATCTAAACTGATTTCTTTGCGAGGTGCCATAGCCGTTTGATTGACGGCCCGTGCTGTACAAAATATCGTACACATGTTGCGGACGGTCGCCATTTAATAATGCTCCACCTTTTTGCACCTGATCATAATTTTCGTAATTGCCAGTAACATAACCGTTGTAAATTTCATAGTACTGTTGTGTATATCGAGAGGCAGTTGCATTGTTGCCAATATTCAATAAAGTAAATTCTTTGTCTTGCCAGCCCTGCATGTAATACCCTGCTCCGTTTACACCAGCAGAGTCGTACACATAATTCTTTTCTTGTGTGGTTTGAAACTGACCGATATAGCCATAGTCAAACAAATTTTTACCATGAGTATCATCCATGGTAGAGTAGTTATTGCTGTTGTAATCTGTTTGCAGGGTATAGTAAGCATTTTTAATTAAAGGCGATTTATCTCCACTTTTTAAATCTTCATTTTGTACACCAATTTTGTGCACCATTCTGCCGTAAACTCGCCAGTTGTTCGATTTGTAATAGGGGTTGTTTTCGCTGTTGAGGAGCGAATATTGATAGATATAATCGTGGCCGTTGGAATAGCTTAAATTTCCTCCTGCATAGAACGATAGCTTCTTGTTGGCTCTATATTCCAAGCGTGCATTGAGCATTAAATCTTTGGTAGCTGCATTTTGGCGGGTTTTGATGTATTCTAATGAATCGGCAGTTAAGTATTCGGCACTTCTTACTGTTCCAATTCCTGTTTGAGATACCTGCAACGGATTTTGTTGAAGACGAGTCAACACATCATCTTTCACTTTCCAAGCACCAACAGCAGAGGGCAGAGGGTCTTTGGTGTAGTTTAGCTGTCCGATTAACGAATACCCTAAAAAAGTCGATTTTTCTTTTTTGTAATACAAGGGTCCCATGAAATAAAATTCCATGTTGTTGTAGCCAAAATGATCTAAAAACTGAGAGCTTTCCAGACTAATACCTTGCTCGTGTTTACTTGTCGCATTTCTTGTTGTAACAGAAACAACGCCTCCTGTGGCATCTCCATATCGAGCAGGCATTCCACCCGTAATTACAGTAACTTGTTCTAAACTTAATTTGGGTAAAGCGGTGTTATCGCCCAATTTCACCCCATCAACATAATACAAAGTACCATCACTTCTGGCCCCACGTACATTTAAATCACCACTTCCATCATCGGGGGTATACACTCCAGCTGTTGTAGAAGCTACGGCAGAAACAGAGCTTAGTGGCGACTTAATGATGTCCTCAAAAGTCTTGGTACTTCCCGATTTAAAATCGGGGTCAATCAATGGCAATTTGTATTTCTTAATATTAATGGTTTTGCTAACGGTATTGTTCACCAGCTTGAAATCAAGAAATGTAATTTTCTCTATGGCGATTTGTACGGCTTCCACTTTTTCTGTGGCATAACCAATGTAGCTTACAAGAACGTCGTATTGTCCGGGATTCAATGCTTTAAATATATATACCCCATTAACATCGGTTTGCGTGCCGTTGATTTCAGTGCCATCTTTTTGTATCAATACAGTAGCAAAGGGCAAGGTAATACCATTGGTATCTTTAACAATACCTCTTAGTGTTCCGGTTTGAGCAAACGCAGAAAGAGAGATAAATAACAATAAAAATAAATGAAGTAATCTTTTTGTCATGGGTACTCAAACTTAAAATATTCAAAAGAAATATCAAAAACATCTTTTGATAGACTTTGGCATGAAAATGGAAAGCAGCTGAATACTTCCTTTTCCCCTCTTTATAGTAAGTTCATAATCCCTTTAAAAAGAGCCTTGTCCCCCAAGGCTTTTTTTATTTTATTCTTCCAGGATATTGATCTAAAGCTATTCTTAAGCATTCCATCGCCTTTTTCAGCGATTCTAATTTAAGCACGTAGGCAATTCTTATTTCTTGCTCACCCATACCGTTGGTAGAATAAAATCCATTGCCCGGTGCAAACATCACTGTTTCGCCTTGGTGCTGAAACTCTTTTAAAAGCCAGATACAAAAATTTTCTGCGCTATCTACCGGCAATTTAGCCATGATATAAAAGGCACCTTGTGGTTTAGAAAAGATAACACCTTTCATTTTAGAAAGGGCGTCAGATACTAAATCTCTTCTCTGGATATATTCTGCTTTAACTTCGTCGAAATAAGATTGAGGTGTGTCAACAGCTGCTTCGCCAGCGATTTGGCCGTAGGTAGGCGGACTCAATCTTGCCTGAGCGAATTTCAATGCTGTATCAATTACCGATTTGTTGCGCGAAATTAAGGTGCCTATTCTAGAACCGCACATGCTGTATCTTTTAGAAATAGAGTCAATTAGAATTACATTCTCTTCTATCCCTTCTAATTGCATTACAGATAGAGGCGTTTTTTGCTCGTAGCAAAATTCGCGGTAAACCTCATCGGCAAATAAAAATAGATTGTGTTTTTTTACTATCTCTTTGATTTGTTCTAATTCTTGACGAGAATAAATTTTACCAGTAGGATTACCCGGATTACAAATCATAATCGCCTTCGTCTTATCGGTAATATAATTCTCAAAAGTAGAGATAGGAGGCAAGGCAAAACCTTCCTCTATGGTTGTAGGAATCGTTTTAATAGAAGCACTTGCAGCCTTAGCAAAACTAATATAATTGGCATAAAATGGCTCAGGAACCAATACTTCGTCTCCCGGATTTAAACAAACCAAAAATCCAATCAATATCGCTTCAGAACCACCTGTAGTGATGATGATATCTTCAGTTCCTAAATTGATGCTAAACTTGCTGTAGTACTCCACCAATTTGGTGCGAAAACTTTTGTTTCCTGCAGAGTGACTGTATTCTATAACTTTAATATTGGCTTTTTTAACGGCCTGTAAGGCTATTTCAGGAGTAGGAATGTCGGGCTGCCCGATATTTAAATAATGCACATGAACGCCTCTTCTTTGGGCTGCTTCCGCATAGGGAACCAGTTTTCTAATAGGTGATTGCGTAATCTCTTTTCCTCTTTCTGAAATTTTAACCATGAAAAGTTTTTAAAAGTGAACAAATATAAATTAAAAATCCCTCTGAGGGAGCGATTTTAAAGAGAGTTTTCAAAAATACAATGATAAATCAATTCACTTCATCATTCTTTCCTACGACTTACAGTGCCCTTCACAGTCATAATTATATTGTTTCCATTACTGGCTTTGATCTAATAGTGACATTCTTGTTGAAAGACCCTAAGCGACTCCTGTCGCATGAAATTTTAAGTTCTCGTGTTTCTCCCAGACCAATCGCAATATTTTGAGGGCATCTTGGAGTGGTGCATCCGCAGGAGCCTAAACAGGTGTCGATCACCAAATTTGATTTTCCTGTGTTGGTAAATTTAACGTACCTAATTTTATCGGAATCTTCTTCAATAGTGCCAAAATCCAATTCGCTTTTTTCTAAAGTTAAAACTGCCCCATTGGTATCACTCAGTATTTGGGCTTGTTGGCTGCTTATCATTCCTAGCAGAAATAAAAGCGAAAAGAGTAATTGCTTTATGTTTTTATTTTAAAGATACTTTTAATGTAAGTTGTTCATTGTTAATGTGTTGTTAAGGCATGAAATAAAAATCCCCCCGATGAAAATCGGGGGGATTCATATGTGTAAGTGTAAGTTTAAACTGGAAAAATGAAGCTGAAAGATTTTTATTTGGCAGTTGGACCAACATTGTTTTCTGGTAATCCACTAGGAGCTGGTTCAACAACACCTTTGATAGTGATAACCATTGTTCCGTTGCCTGCATTTGATTTTACTGTTACTGTTTTATTGAATGCACCCAAACGATCGGTGGCATACCTAACTTGTATTTCACCTTTTTCGCCTGGCATGATTGGTTCGCTCGGACAAGTTGGAACTGTGCAACCGCAAGAACCATCACATTGCGCAATGATTAATGGAGATTTTCCAGTGTTGGTGAATTTAATGGTTCTAAATGGATCTGAATTATGCTTGATAGTGCCGTAATCTAAAGTAGTAGTTTCAAAAGTGATAATTGCTGCGTTAGGATCTGGAGCAGCGGCTGGTGTAGTGGTTTGAGCGAAACTAGTAAAGCTTGCTCCTAAAATTACAACTAGTGATAAAATTAACTTTTTCATTTTTATTATTTTTATAAGGTTTGTTGTTTCGGTTTTCAAACCTTGTACCAAGATAGGCATCAAAAAAGAGAAATGCTGTTAATGACTTGTTAACGTTTTACTATTCAACCACAGTGCCGCTTACATGAAGGGTGTAAATTCCATCGCGGTGGTTGGAGTATATAGAAATACTTTTGGAAAAGTGTCCTGTTAAGTCGGTATTGTATTGTATCGTTAGCTCTGCGTTTTTTCCTGCTTGAATAGCGTATTTAGGCCATTCAACAGCCGTACATGAGCATTCTCCTTCACATTTTATAATGATTAAAGGTGCGCCTCCTTCGTTGCTGAAACTCACTTTTTTGGAGCCATTGCTTCCTTTTTTAATAATTCCAAAATCAATTTTTGACGATGTGAATTGTAAAACAGGAGTGTTAGGTTCGCCATCGCCAAAGGAGCTTAGCATAAACCAACTTAAAATAAAGATGAAATAGCTAAATGAGGAGATTCTAAAAATCATTATTTCTTGGTCGTTTTCTTAGGTGTTACAAGCGTTCTTATAATACCTTTCACGCTCAGTACTGCGTTCTTTTTGGCGTTGCTGTGCACAGTTACGGTTTTATTAAAAGTACCAATTAGCTTTGTATTATACTTCAATTGAATTTCTCCGCTTCCGCCTGGAGGCACTGGCTCTGTGGAGGCTGAGGCAATTAAACAGCTGCAAGGGCTTTCACAATGTGTTATTACTAATGGAGTTTTTCCTTTGTTGGTGAATTTTACTGTTCTGTAAGGATTCGATCCTTGGGCTACAGAACCATAGCTTACTACTGTGTTTTCAAAAGCAAGAATTGGTGCATTGCTGGTATCTATAAACAATTTAACAGTGTCCTTCTTTATTAATTCCACATTTTTTTGCGCCATTATTGCCGCACTAAGAGGAATAAAAACAATAGTAGATAAAAGTCTCATTTCTGAAATTTAATGCAAGCTAATAAACTCTTCTTAAAAATGCTACTCAATTCTTAAACTTTAAAACTAAAACTTAAAAACTCTTTCACTATTTTTGTCCTTCAATTTTTTCAGCATGGCAATTTTAGACACAAAATACGATCCTTCGGGAATTGAAAACAAATGGTATCAATACTGGTTAGATAAAGGTTTCTTTAAATCTATACCCGATGATAGAGAAGCATTTACTATTGTGATGCCTCCACCAAATGTTACCGGACAATTGCACCTTGGCCACACCTTAAACAACACCATTCAAGATATTTTAATTCGTCGCGCCCGTTTGCAAGGTAAAAATGCATGCTGGGTGCCAGGTACCGACCACGCTTCTATCGCCACTGAAAATAAAGTGATTGAAATGTTGGCTGCGCAAGGCATCAACAAAAAAGATTTGAGCAGAGAGGAATTTTTGAAACATGCTTGGGATTGGACCGACAAATACGGTGGTATTATTTTGAGTCAGCTCAAAAGGTTGGGCGCTTCTTGTGATTGGGATCGCACAGCTTTCACCATGGACAAAAATCTATACGATTCTGTGATTAAGGTTTTCGTTGATTTATACAACAAAGGATACATATATAGAGGAGTAAGAATGGTGAATTGGGATCCCATGCGCCAAACTGCTCTTTCCGATGAAGAAGTAAATTACAAAGAAGTTCAATCGAAATTGTATTATGTGCAATATGCCATTGAAGGTACTTCTGAATTTATTACCATAGCTACTACTCGGCCGGAAACAATTTTAGGTGATACTGCTATTTGCGTTAATCCAACCGACGAAAGATATGCTCATTTGAAAGGGAAAAAAGCGATTGTTCCATTGGTGAATCGTTCTATTCCTATCATTTTTGATGAATACGTAGATAAAGAATTTGGTACAGGTGCTTTGAAAGTTACGCCTGCGCATGATGAAAATGACTATAAATTGGGCATCAAACACAATTTGGAAATTATCGATATTTTAAATCCCGATGGAACAATAAGCGAAAAAGGTTTGTTCTTCATCGGTCAAGATCGCTTCCACGCGCGCAAGGCTATTGCTAAGCAAATGGAAGAAGAAGGTCAGTTGGTGAAAGTTGAAGAAATAAAAAATAAAGTGTCGGTTTCCGAGCGTTCGGGTGCTGTTGTTGAGCCAAAATTGTCTTTGCAATGGTTTTGCAAAATGAAGGACATGGCCGACAAAGCTTTGAATGTTGTGTTGGAAGATAAATTGATTTTTCATCCTAAAAATGCTGTGAACACCTACAAGCATTGGATGGAAAATATCAATGATTGGTGTATTTCACGTCAGTTGTATTGGGGACAACAAATTCCGGCTTACTACTATGGAAATGGTGTGAATGATTTTGTGGTGGCTGAAACGGTGGAAAAAGCTTTGGAGTTGGCTAAGCAAAGAACTGGTAATAATAGCCTGTGCGGCTCGGACTTAAAACAAGATGAAGATACTGTTGATACATGGTTCTCTTCTTGGTTGTGGCCTACTTCTGTTTTTAATGGAATTGTAGATCCTGGCAATAAAGACATCTCTTATTATTATCCAACAAATGTATTGGTAACCGGCCAAGACATCATTTTCTTTTGGGTGGCCAGAATGATTATGGCGGGCTTGGAATATGAAAAAGAAATTCCTTTCAAAGATGTTTATTTTACTGGAATGGTGCGAGATAAGCAAGGTAGAAAGATGTCGAAATCACTTGGGAACTCTCCTGATTTGTTCGAGATTTTCGATAAGTACTCTGTTGATGGAGTGCGTGTTGGTGTCTTGTTTTCTTCTCCAGCAGGTGGCGATTTAATGTTCGATGAAAAACAATGTGAGCAAGGAAGAAACTTCGGTAATAAAATTTGGAATGCTTTGCGTCTCATCAAGGGATGGGAAATAAAAGATCAGAGTGAGAGCGAGCGAAGTGAAGTCCGTCCACTGACGGATGAGGCTGTGTTTACTTGGTTCGAAAATAAGATGGCAGAAAGCTTAGAAAAAATTAATGATGCTTTCTCAAAGTACCGTATTTCCGATGCATTACTAGAAACTTATCGTTTGATTTGGGATGAGTTTTGTGCTTGGTACTTAGAGATGGTGAAGCCCGAATTCGGACAACCAATTTCTAGAAATGTGTACAATAAAACATTGCAATATTTCGAAGAGATTTTGATTATTCTTCATCCTTTCATGCCTTTCATTACCGAAGAGTTGTGGCAAAATTTAAGCGATAGAAAAGATGGCGAAACAATAATGCTGTTGAAATGGCCAACTAGAAATATAGCCGACAAATCATTGTTAACTCAAGGCGATTTAGCGAAAGAATTAATCTCAGGGGTGCGTAACGTTCGCAACCAAAATAACCTTTCTCCTAAAGAAAAACTGGAGGTTAAAATCAATACCAGCAACAAAGAAAATTATGCTTCTTTTGAAGCAATTGTAATCAAGTTGGCGAATCTTACTGCAATTGAATTTGTAAGTGCTAAAGTGAGTGATGCAAAATCATTCATTGTTCAACGCGATGAGGTGTTTATTCCTATCGCAGTGGATGCTGCAGAAGAATTAGCTCGCATGATTAAAGAACTAGAATACAACAAAGGGTTTTTAAATTCAGTAGAGAAAAAGCTTTCTAACGAGCGTTTTGTTCAAAATGCAAAGCCAGAAATTCTTGAAATTGAGCGCAAGAAAAAAGCCGATGCTGAAGCTAAAATTAAAATGCTGGAAGAGAGTTTGGCGGCGATGAAGTAGTCGAACTATTTTCAAACGATAGATCACTAATCAACTCTCCTCCTTTTCAAGGAGGAGTCCCGGAGGGGAGGTGGTTAATTATTAATATGGATAAACTATACAATAGACCATATCTAAAAGAAAGACGAGTTTCTTTGAGAAATAACATGACCTCAGCCGAAGCCATGTTATGGAATATGATTAAATCCAAACAACTAGGAGTAAAATTTAGAAGACAACATAGCATAGGGAATTTTATCGCCGATTTCTATTCTTCAGAAATTAAATTAGTTATAGAAATGGATGGGGGATTACATCGGGATTTAATACATCAATCTAATGATGAAGTGAGAGATGTTTATATGCAGGATTTAGGGATTACTGTACTTCGTTTCGACAATCAGGAAATCTTTGAAGATGAGGAAAGAGTGAAGGAAGAATTGAAACAAAAAATAAAGGAATTAAAGTTTAAATAACCACCTCCCCTTCGGGACTCCTCCTTGAAAAGGAGGAGAGTTGATTAGTGATACATCGTTTGAAAAGCAAGTCAATTAGTCCCGAATCAATCAATATACCCCGCAAATTTATACGTCCACAAGCCAATAGTTTCATGAAAGAAGATCTCCCAGGCGTGCACGGCATATATGTTTGGAATCAATATTTTTTGGTAGGTAAGATTTCTGGGGCCAGATAGTTTAGATGTTCCATATGGCGAGACTATTACTCCTTCTTTTTCAAAGCAGCCAAGAGAACGCTGCATGTGTGTTGCTGAGGTAATGAGCAATATTTTTTTTGAGTTGTAATCTGGCAATTTATTTTGTAAAACTTCCTTAGTGAACAAGGCGTTTTCGTGGGTGTTTCTGGATTTTGTTTCTATCCACACATCGCTTGAATCGAAACCCAATTCACAAACAAATTTTTGTAACAAAGCAGCTTCTTTTATCTCAGGAAAATTGATGTCGCCTGAACCTCCCGAAATCAATAGTTTTTTAATTTTCCCTTTTTTCTGCAATACCATAGGTTGCAATAATCTATCGATGTTGTTGTTGAAGATAATTCTATCGTTGCGTGCATCATATTTAATCATACCGCCCAGCACGATGCCAACGTCATATTGCTCATTGTCGGCAATTTTCACGTTTTCCACCTCCAAACTTCTAATTACTTCTTCGGCCAAAAATTCATTCGAGAATACCAGAAAAATAGCACATGAAATGATAAGGGATTTTTTCTTTCTTTCGGGCACTTTGGTGAATAGCGCGTAAATAATTCCTATCGCAATCCAAGTAAATGGAGAGAACAGAAAACTTAGTATTTTAGAGATGATGAAAAACATTCTTCAAAAATAGAATAAGAATTGTAACAACCTAAAAAAGCATTGATAATAATACTTTTCGACTTTTCAAGTGAATCTCTTACTCAGGCAATTTATCGACTATCTTCTAATCGATAATAGTTATTAATAGGAGGCTGCTTCAATTAAAATTCCACCCTTCCATTCTTCTGTTTTTTTGTAATTCAATGAGCCGTCTTTAGAATAGAAGTAGATGGTTTTTTTACCATCCAATTGCCCGTTTCTATAATTGCAATAAATTTTTATTTTTCCAGTTGTTAAGTCATATTCATTGTAAATTCCATGAAGTTGTCCATCTAATATCGATGCGTCAATCAGGAGGTCTTTCCCATGCCAATTCGCATCCATCTTTTTATATATGCGATACCTTCCTGTAGGTAAATTTCTTTTTAGTCTTTTTGGTAAAAAAGATTGAGTGCTATCGGAATTTTCCTCAAGATATGTGTTGTGAATGATTCCGCTGCTATTTAAAGAAGAATTTATTCTAGATAATTCTGAGCGGTATTGAGGGTTTGTATTTGGCGGTTTTTCAATTTCAATTTTCGTGTTGTTGGTTGGCCACTCATATGATTCCATTTTCTCCTCTGAAATCAGTATCCATTTCATGTCTTCTTTTTTGAATTTTCTTTTGGTACCCTTAATGTATTTTTGATTTTTCCATTCTTTAATGTAACTATATTTTATGCTATCTCCTTCAAGAATTTCTGCTTCGTATTTGTTCATATAGTAATCAGAATCGTAGCATGTTGTATGGGTTGTGTTTTGTTGAATGATATATTGCTTTACATCAAATCCATCCTTCATTATATTGATGATTATATCTAGACTATCAAATTTTTTGTAATGAACAGAAATGGAGTCGCCCCAACAATAATTGATATAATAGAAGGTTCCCTTCTTATTACTTTCAAATGATTCAAATAATGTGTCGTTTCTTTCAAGTCGATATTTTTTTTCGTCCCATTGATTATAATGCTTTACTTGTTTATTTAATTTATCAACCAGAAGATGAATATTAGTGTAGTCGCATATTTCTTTTGGTTGATACTTATCATTTGGGTGTATCACGAAAATTTCTTTTTGCCCTAAGAGATCAGTGCCAGTAAGGATTAGGAATATTATTAAAAGTCTCATTAACATTGTTTTTTGAAAGATAATTCAAAATTAAATTAAAGTAACATATAAATTTGAAATAGCACTGTGGAATTGAAATGCGTTATAGCATGATGTAGATCAAATCTTCGTATGTCGGCTATCATGAAATATTTGTGCTTCTTTACCGAACTTCACTTTCTAAATTATTTTTTATGGAAATTACCATTACTGATAGCAAAACTTTGGCAGAGGTTCAAGCCGAATTCAATCAACATTTTCCATTTTTGAAATTGGAGTTTTTCAAAAAACACCACGAAGAAGGGGAGGGTAGCAAGAAGTCGGAAGCCATTAACTTATCTAAGAAAATTGCCGATGTGAGAAGCATCTATGGCATGGAAGAATTAAGTATCAATGGTCACAAAAAAGTGAGCACTTTGGAAGACGAATTCTTTGAATGTTATGGCATGAATGTGCAGGTGTTTAGGAAATCGGGTAAAGCTTGGTTGCAAACTACCACAACAGATAGTTGGACTTTAACTGAACAAAACAACGAAGGAAAAGAACACGAGACTCTAGTTTGATTGTAGGGGTGCCCCTTGCGGGTACCCTTTTACAACGCCTTTTGAAATGGGCATCCGCAAGGGAAGCCCCTACCATTTTATCTTCTTCAATCCTTCGTAATTCATTACCGTTACTTCGCTTCCTTTAATATTTAAAAAACCATCTTCCTTAAACTCAGATAGTGTTCTGGTAACGGTTTCTGTAGATGTTCCTACCATGCTCGCTAAATCATTTCTTGGAATGGAGATAGAGAAGCTTTTTTCGTTTTCTTTTTTGTATTTGTCGTGCAATTCAATCAAAGCATCGGCAATTCTTTTGCGCACGGTGTTGTAGGCCATATTGAGCAATTGCTTCTCTTTATCTAGAATATTGCCCGATAACATTTTAATGAATTGATGCGCTACATCTCTATTTTTTCTTAGCAAGTCTAAGAAGTCTTCGCGCGGTATTTTTAATACTTCAGAATCTTCCATCGCTGTTGCTGTATCGATGTAATCTTTGTCTTCTAAAATCGATAAATAGCCAATGAAATCACCTTCTTTGAAGAGTGCGGTAATAAATTCTTTACCGTCATTGTTCATCACCGATGTTTTGATTTTTCCCTTGTTCACATAATAAACTCCGCTCGGATAGTCGCCTTGCGTGAACAAAGTATCTTTCTTTTTAAGTGGTTTCGATTTCTTGTTTTCTTGTAGTTTTTGCAACTCTTCTAATCCTCTTGCCGCATCAATAAATTGGTTGATATTGCTTGATTTTATAGCAAACAATTTACTTTTATTTAATCGTCTTTCGATAGTATTTAACAAATCCATTTCTTCAAAAGGTTTGGTTAAATAATCGTCGGCGCCTAAATTCATTCCCTTTCTAAAATCGCTTTTTTCTGTTTTGGCTGTGAGGAAAATAAAAGGTATTCCATTGGTTTCGGGAGTTTTACCTAGCATATACAAAACGCCGTAGCCATCAAGCTCGGGCATCATGATATCGCAAATAATTAAATCTGGTTTTTCTGTTTTAGCTTTCTCAACGCCACGTTTTCCATTCTCGGCAGTTACTACTTCGTAGTTCGATAACTCTAAAATTTCCTGAATATTCTCTCTTACTTCGGTGTTGTCTTCTATTACCAATATTTTGTTGCTCATAGTTATGGTTTTTGATTGGGTAAAGTAACAAAAAAGGTTGTTCCTTTTCCTAAAGTACTAATGAATTCAATTTCTCCGTTCATCAAATCTACATATTTTTTCACGATGTTTAAGCCCAAGCCTGTTCCTTCAATGTTAGTAGAGTTCTTTGCTCTAAACAATCGCTCAAACATATGTTTTTGATCATCTTCGGCGATGCCAATGCCGCTGTCTTTCACTTCAATTTTAACAGAGGTTTCAATGCAATTAATTTTGAATAAGATGGATGAGTTTTCGTTCGAATATTTAATCGCATTCGATAGTAAGTTGTTAGAGATGTTGCGTATCATGTTCTTGTCTAAAAAGGCTTCGCTTTCGCCTTCGTAGGCGAAGGAAATGGTTTGTCCCTCTTTACTCACCTCCTGCATATCTTCGCTAATTGCCTTAAGTAATTCTTTTAAATTAAAAAGTTCTGGTTTGCATTCTGCTTTTCCTTCTTCCAATTTATCTAAGGAAAGAAAATCATTTAAGATGGAAGTGAGGTGATGCACTGAACTTTTAATTCTGTTCACGTGTTTATGTCGTTTGTCTTGGTCTTTTTCTTCTTTGTATCTGTCAATTAGTGAAACCGAAGAAAGAACAGTGCTAAGTGGAGTTCTAAATTCATGAGATGCCATTGAAACGAATCGCGATTTCAACTCATTGAGCTGCTTTTCTTTGTCTAGGGCGTTGAGCATCTCTTGTTCGGTTAATTTTTGTTTCGTTATATTTCTTTCAACGACTAAAATGTTTTCCACACTTCCATTCCCTTCTAGAAGTGGCACTGCATCTATGATGTAGAAATTGTTTCTCAACTCAAATTCAATGCTTCCTTTTGCACCTTCTAGAACGCTGAGCAATAGATTTTCAACATTGCTTTGAATTTCTTGTGGCAATCGATCGATGTAGCGAGTGCCCAATAATTTTTTTCCTGAAATACCCAGTTTTCTCAATTCTTTGCCTTCTGCTAAAATGTAGCGTAAATCTCTGTCGAAAACGCTTATGATGCCATCGGGAAAATTCTGTGCAATGGCGCTGTGCAAGCGTTCACTAATGCGCAATTGATCGGTTCTTTCACGTACAGTATCTTCCAAATGTTGATTCAAATGCTTCAACTCATCTTCCATCTTTTTTCTTTCAGAGATGTCGGTGATGAGTCCCATTACAAATGTCTCTCCTTCGGTCTTGAAATAATTTAAACTTATTTCTACTGAAAATTCTGAGCCATCTTTTTTACAACCGCAAAGATCTATACCCTTACCCATCGACCTGTTTTTTGGCTTTTCGATGTATTTATCGCGTTGCGCGACATGACTGTGACGAAATTTTTGCGGTAATAATATTTCTATTGTTTTGCCAATTAATTCTTCTTTTTTGTAGCCAAACAATTGCTCTAATCGCGGGTTCACCAAAACAATTTCTCCGCGCTGATTGGTTACCAATAAGCCTTCAACCGCGCTTTCAAAAAGGTACTTGTATATTTCGTTGTTTTGCTTCATAAATTATTACACACAAAGTTTACTAAAAGAGGAAATTGAAAACCTGACATAAATCAAAAATACTCTTGTCAGTTGTCATAAACAAACTTTTAACTATTGAATAATTTAGTGCCATGCAAAAGATTCTAATACCTACAGATTTTTCTGAAATTGCGCGAGAAGCCGCACGATACGCTAAGAAGTATGTAGCGGCTAATGATGCTGAATTTTATGTGCTTCATGCCTACAATCAGCCCGATTCTAACGATATGCTTATATCCATTGTTGATATACTCAAAGAGGAGTCGGATAAAATGCTTAATGACGAAGCAGCTTTTTTGCAAAAGGAATTGGGTATTCCTTCTGATAGAATATTTTTAATTAGTGTTTTGGGTGAAGTGGAAGATGCTATTAAGAAAAGTGTTCTTAAACATCATATTGATTTAGTGGTGATGGGTACTTTGGGTGCTAGTGGAATTAAGGAGCTTTTGGTGGGAAGCAATACTGTTAAGGTAATTAATGCAGCGCATACTCCTATTTTGGCAGTGCCAAAGATGAACGAAGATGTTCACCTTGATACTATTGTTTTAGCATTAGATAATGAGAGTATTGATGATGAACACCGATTGAAAATGGTGAAGGAGATTGCCGATGCTAATGATGCCGAGTTAATTTTATTACATGTTTCCACTAGAGATGAGGAACCATTTTGCTTTAACAGTCATCTACAAAATAAGTTGAGAAAATTCTTTGGCAGAATGGAGATCGAATGCGTTTCTTTAAAAGGTAAAGATGTTGAGCAAGCCATTAATGATTTTGTGTGGGAAAATGAAATAGGAATGATTGTGTTATTGCCTCATAAAATGTCGTTAACCCAAAAATTGTTTGGTAGAAGAAGTCTGACTAAAAAGATAAATTTCCACTCAAAAATTCCTGTATTAAGTATTGGCTAATTATATTTCTGGATAACCAACTCTCAAACTCAATACGGGCTGCTTACTGCTGTTAATCACATTCTCGGCAATGCTTCCCAATAACATGTGCGAAACTCCTGTTCTGCCATGCGTCTCCATTACCATCAATTCTGGTTTAACTTCATTGCAGAAATCTGAAATTCCTTCTTCTATACTTTCTGCTGTGATGATGTCGCTGTAAAATCCGCTGATATGCGCATTTTTAGCAAAAGTATTCATGAGTATATTGGTGTTTTTACTTGTATCAAAATTACCTCTGGTGATCACTTTCAGCAAATGTATTTCAGGATGAAAAACATCTATTAGTGGTTTAATTTTTTGATATGATTGCACGCTGGTATCACTAAAGTCGGAACAAAAAACCAAAGTGTTTAAACTATAATCAACAGTGGCTTCTTTCACTATGATTAATGGATAGTCGGTTAATCTTAGTAGTTTTTCGGTGTTGCTGCCAAATACATAATCGTTTATTTTGTTGTGCCCATGCGATCCCATTACAATTAAGTCTACTTTTTCTTTATCTGCAAAATGATGTATGCCCTTGATGGTTGAATTGTAATGCACATGATCGCTAATATTTACGCCTTGCATACTTTTCAATTGCAATACTTCTAAAAACTGCTGATTTATTTTTTTGGTGAGTTCTTTTCCTGTTTCGGTTTGCAAGAAATCTTCTAGGTGATGTGCGGCTATCGGGTAATCTACAATGTGTAACAAAACTACTTCAGCATTGGCTTTTCTGGCAATGTCGGCCGCAACACCTAAAGCGTTTAAAGAGTAAGTTGAAAAATCGGTAGGCACTAATATTTTTTTCATAGAAAAGTTTTTTGGCCTCACCCCAGCCCTCTCCAAAGGAGAGGGAGGTGGGAGAAGTACTTGGTACTAACTTTTCCCTACTCCCTCTCCTTTGGAGAGGGCTGGGGTGAGGCCCTTAAAAGTACTACAAATATTTTTATCGATATTGATAATTGATACAGCAAAAACTGACATTCATCATATCTCTCTTTTTTCTGCTTTCTCACCTTTGCACCATGGCGCCTATAGTATGTTTTCATTGTGGAGATTTAGTGAAAGACAATTCTTTTACTCTTGATAGCAAGCAGTTTTGCTGTATTGGTTGCCAAAATGTGTATGCTCTTCTGTCACAATCTGGTTTGAATAATTACTATTCATTAGAGAAAAATCCTGGTTATTCTCCAGTGATTAAAGAAGATGCTTTTGCCTTTTTAGATTTAGAAGCTGCAGTAGAAAAATTACTTGATTTTAAAAGCGACGATTTAGAAAGAGTGCGCTTGGTGTTGCCTCAAATTCATTGCAGTTCGTGCGTTTATCTGTTAGAGAATTTGCATAAAATTAAAGATGGGATTCAGGCAGTAAACGTAAATTTCTCTTTGAAGGAAGCGGCCGTTACTTTCAATCCGCAAAAAGTATCGCTAAAAGAAATTGCTTTGTTGCTTACTAAAATTGGCTACGAACCAGTTTTTAAGCGTAGAGTTGATAATAACCCCTCGGCGGGTCGCCGATACAAAAAGCAATTATGGAAAATAGGTGTGGCAGGTTTCTGTTTTGGAAATATCATGTTGTTGAGTTTTCCTGAATATTTAGCTATTTCTGAAATATCTGCAGATTTTAAAGACCTGTTTCGCTACCTCAATATGCTGCTCATTTTACCAGTGCTTTTTTATTCTGGCACCGAATATTTTGTGAACAGTTACAATGCTTTAAAAATTAAAAAAATAAGTATTGATGTGCCTTTGGCTATTGGTATTGTTGCTCTTTTTGGAAGAAGCATGTACGAAGTGCTAAGCGCTACAGGTGGTGGCTATTTCGATACTTTGGCAGGCTTAATTTTTCTTCTTTTAACTGGTAGATATTTTCAAAACAAGGTCTTCGATGAATTTTCTTTCGAACGCGAATTGTATTCTTATTTTCCTTTGTCGGTGATTAAAAAAACATCGACTTCAGAGGAGCGTGTGTTGATTGAAGATTTGCAGCAAGGCGACATCATCATCATCAAAAACGAAGAGATTATTCCTTGCGATGCTGAACTCATTTCAGATAGTATCACCGCCGATTTGAGTTTCATTACCGGTGAAGCAATGCCTAAAGTTTTCACCTCTGGCACGCGCATTTATGCAGGAAGTAAAGTGGCTGGTAAGCCTGGTGAATTTAGAGTGTTGCAAAAAACCGATAAAAGTTATTTAGCGCGTTTGTGGGATGAAGTAAAATCAAGTGGAAACAAAGATGTGCTTGAATCTCTCACAGGTTCTTTAAGTGGTTATTTCACTGCTTTGGTATTGCTTATTGCGGGTGTGGCTTTCTCCATTTATTACTTCCAAGGAAATGTAAATGGCGCGTTCAATGCCTTAACCGCCGTGTTGCTGATTACTTGTCCGTGCGCCTCTGCTTTATCAGCCCCCATGGCCTTAGGTAACGCTATTCGTTTGCTAGCGCGCAAAGGATTTTATTTAAAAAATGCATTTGTGGTAGAGAAAATTGCGCGTGTAGAAAATGTAGTTTTAGATAAAACAGGAACTATCACTGTGGCCGAAAAAGTGGAGGTGACTTATCATGGAAAAGAACTTAGTTCAGATGAAAGATCATTGGTTTTTTCTGCGGTGAATGCCAGCAATCATCCGCTGAGCAGAATTTTGGCTTTGCAACTAAAATCTACTTCCACGATGATTGTTGCCGATGCTTATGAAGAAATAAAAGGCAAAGGAATTGAGGCAAATATCAACGGATTTTTAATTCATGTTGGTTCGGCTTTTTTTACCAAGGCTAACACTACTGGCGATGAACCCAATAAAGGTTATGGTTCGGTGGTGCATATTTCTATTGATGGAAATTATAAAGGATACTTTTTTATCGAGAGCAGATATCGCGAAGGATTGTGGAGTATGTTGGAAGAATTGGGCAAAGATTCTAATTTGTTTTTATTGAGTGGCGACCACAAAGACGAGAACCCCAAACTCTTTGAATATTTTGGCAACAACATGGTTTTTCATCAGAGTCCGGAAGGTAAAAAAGAATACATCGAATTGCTTAAAAAGCGCGGAAACACCATGATGGTAGGTGATGGTATCAACGACGGCGTAGCCCTAAAAGTGAGTGATGTAGGTATTGCTGTAGCCGATAATGTGAATTCTTTTTATCCTTCTGCGCATGTTATTCTCGATGGTAAAATGTTCAATGAATTGCCTGGTATGTTGCGCTATTCTAAAAAAGTTTTGCGCGTAATTTATGCTTGCCTCACCTTATCATTTTTATACAACATTGTGGGGATGTACTTCGCTTGCACCTTGCAAGTAACACCTCTTTTTGCAGCTATATTAATGCCTATCAGTTCGGTAACTGTGGTGTCGTTGGCGGTGTTGGGTACTTATATTTCTTACCGAAAGGTTTTCCAAAACTAAATCTGTACTTCGTAGGGGCGAGCTGTGCTCGCCCGCATCAGCATAAATCAATATTGTGGGCGAGCACAGCTCGCCCCTACGATATGCTTTGTAATTTTTTCCTATATTTAAATCAAATTCTCATGGATGAAAAAATCGATTTTATTAATTGTATTGGCGGCGCTGTTGTTGTCGTTTGTGAGTTATGAGTCTTCTACTGCCGTTGCGGGAGAAACTAAGGCCATTGATTCAGCGCTGGTTTTTGGATATCCAGATGCGACAGTTAGAATGGTGCTTGAAAAATACAAAACGCAATATTCTAAAATCCCTTATTTCACAAAATTCGCAAACGGAAAATATTTGTTTTATGTAGTTCAGGGAAATTGGAAAGAACCTAAAAATGATTCTTTTCCAAAAGGAGATTTTAAAATGGGTGTCATTGATGAGAAGGGAAATGTTTTACTTCCTGCAGAATATGATAAGTTGTACAATCCCGATGGAACGGTGCACGGTTTCATAGAAATTGAAAAGAATGGAAAGCGCGGTTTATTTAATTACACCACGAAGAAAATTATCTCAGCTGAATACGATGTGATTTACCAAAGCACTAAAAAGTATGCAATGGCAGTGGGTAAAAAAGGGAATACATTTTTTTATTTACAAAGTGAAAAATTAGCGACTGAGATTAATGATAGCACAGATTTCCCCTTGTATTCAAATGTAAAATATCGATGGAAATTTGATGTGAAAGGTAAGCGGGTGAATTTGTATTCTACTAGTATGTTGGATAGACATTATACTTATTATAGAGGAAATGGTGTCTATTTCACAACATCTTATATGTACGGAATGCATTGCTTTCCCGAAATTCAATATTTTATTGGGGTGTCGTCGGAAGCAGAATTAATTAGAAAAAGTAACCCCAATTATCAATCAAAAAAAGGTGACGTAGTGATGGTTTATGAATATAGGGGCGAGATTAAGCAACAGCATCAAATTGGCAGTATTTCAACTTTTTTGATTTCATTTTACAAAGAAGGTATAAGCGGTAGAAGCTATCAAAAGGAACGCACATCTGTTATTACGCAAGATATAAAAGGGAATATTATTGCAGGTAAGTTGCTCCTTAAAAATAATTATGGTTCGGATGTCGGTTGTGTGGTACCCACGGCTGTTCGCTTTATTTCTGATTCTTTACTTGAAGTTAAAGATTATAAGTACACTAGTGATCATTTTGATGAAAATCTAGATTCGATCAAGTTTTATTCAAAATTTTCAAAAATGGCTTTCCATAGATATTATAGTATTGCTTCTAATGGAAAAATATTTCGTTTAGAAAGCAATAGAATTCATGAATTTACTAAATACACTATAGTTGATAATAGTTATTTCGACGTTTGCGATTTGCTTGAAAATTCAGAGATGATTAGGATGGACAGCGAAGACCTCGACTTCATGATCCAAGAAATTTACGCCGATTACGGACTAATTTTCACCGATAAAAAGTGGGCAGATTATTTTGCTACACAAACTTGGTACAAACCAAGGTATAATAATGTAGATAGTTTACTTACTATTATTGATAAGCAAAATCTTATTTTTATTAAGAAGAAAAAGGTGGAAATGGGTTTGCAAGAATTAAAACAATTAGAGAAAGAAACTGGTTTAAAAAGTCCAAGATGAAAAAATCAATTTTATTTATTGCACTAGCGGCGCTGTTGTTGTCGTTTGTGAGTTATGGCGATGGGGAAATCGGGATAAAAGGAAAATTAACTTTAGATACTGCAATGGTTTTTGGTTATCCAGACTCTACAGTGAGGGCGGTCTTAAATGCGGTTAAGGAAAAGTATGATACTGTTCCTTATTTCACGAAGTTTTCAGATGGAAAATATCTTTTTTATGTGGTAAAAGGGAAGTGGAAAGGTCATAATGAAGATACTTTTTATCAAGGTGGTTTTAAAATGGGGATTATCGACGAGCAACTCACCGAAATTTTACCAGTTGAATACGATAAAATATATAACCCTGGAGCAACTATTACCAATTTTATTGAAGTTGAGAAAAACGGAAGAAAGGGATTGTTTAATTTTAAATCTTTTCTGCTAATTAAACCACAATACGATGTGATATATCGGAGTAAAACTTCTGAGTATTTAGCACTAGGAAAAAAAGTCAATGCTTATTATCAAATTTTACTCGATGGAAGTGAGAATATTTCTTCTATTAATGCTATTCCAACATTTGCAGAGAGCAAAGTTGAGATATTCAATAAGGATGATTATCGAATAGTGCCTATGTACAGAACCGACTATGAATACGGTGAGGATTTTGGCAATTACGGAGAGTTTTATGGCTCGGGTACCATTTTTACGCCGTCATATGTTTTGGAATTGGGTGTAATGCCTGAAGTAATTGCAGATTTAACATGGGATAAGGATATTTATGGCACTGATAGTGCAAAAGCAGAAATACTTCCTTACTCATCTTCATGGGCAAATTTCAAGTTGCTTTTTGGAAAATTCTACCTCGAAGGAGTTTCTGGAAGAGATTATCAGTTGGAAAGAACAACTTTAGTTACTGTGGATAAAAATAGTCAGGTAATAGCCAGCGCTAAAATTGATGATTTCTGGACACCTTTTGAAGGTCCATGCAGAGATCGTTCAATTAAATTTTTGAATGATTCCATTGTAGAAGTATTAACAACAGAATATGCAGACAATGAAACCAATAAGTATGTTAAGACTGATTATTCTGAAATGACTTTTTTCAATTATTTCTACATTGATTTCAAAGGAAATATTGTCAGATTGGAGTCGAATAGATTTTTCGATTTTACTAAGTTTATTGAAATAAGCGATTATCATTTGAAAGGTTGCTATTGGACAGATACCGTTTATTCATCACTGCAGTATGAAGACTTGGATGTTATGCGAAATGAAATTTTTGCAGAGTATGGGTATATTTTTAAATCCAAAAATTGGCATGATTATTTTTCACAATACAATTGGTATAAACCTCAGTATAATGACGTGGAAAGATTTCTTACTCCGCTTGACAAAAGGAATATTGATTTTATTTTGAAGGCCCAAAAATCTATGAAGAGGTAATATGTATATTCTTAAGTTCATTTTATCCCTCCTCATCCTCTCCATCGCAGCCCTTATCTTCCATAAGTCGCTCGATTATTTCCATCCTGATTTTACCCATGGCTATCTCATCGGCAAGCAAAATTTCTTCGATGGAATTTTCAAATACGGATTATATGCGCACATCATTGGAACTCCGATTTGTATCTTAATAGGAACACTTCAAATCTTTTTTCGCTTCGAGAAAAAGTATCCTCTGCTGCATAGAAATGCAGGTAAGGTGTATGTTGCTGCTGTTTTGTTTTTGGCTGCGCCGGGCGGATTTATAATTGCCTTTTCGGCAATTGGCGGACAAGCATCGAAACTTTGTTTTTTATTATTGGCTATGCTTTGGATGTATTTTACTTATAAGGCTTATCAAACAGCTCGCGAAGGAAATTTTGTGGAGCATAAACAACACATGACTCGTAGTTTTTTGCTGATGCTGTCGGCCATTAATCTTAGAATATTATCTTTTCTTTTCAATCACTATCTTCAATACGATAGCGTGCAGATGTACATTTGGGCAGCATGGCTTTCGTGGGTACCTTCTTTGTTGATTTATGAATTGATTCAATGGAGGAAAATAAAAGTGTAACGATTGTTTTGTTTTGAATTATGTTAAAATTAATCTAGTTTATTATGAAAATATTTCTCTACTTCATTTCTATTCCTTTTCTCTTGTTTACATGCGCAGGCAACACGACCATCGCCGATGAGTCTTCTCTTCAGCAAGATTCTGTTTTTATTCCAGGAAATTCCATTCAAACCCGATTCGCTTTGCCCGATAGTTTCGTTAGAGTTAAGTCAGATTCTGCATCCTTTGCATCTTATCTCAGAAACTTTAAACTCCAGTCTCAAGGTTCTAAAGTGTATTTGTACAATGGAGCAGAGAAAGGAAATCAATCTGTAGTAGCCGCTGTTTTAGATATCGACGTAGGTAAAAAAGATTTACAGCAATGTGCCGATGGTGTGATGCGCTTGCGTGCTGAGTATTTATATAGAACAAAGCAGTATTCAAAAATTCATTTCAATTTCACCAATGGCTTTCGTGCCGATTATGTGAAATGGGCCGAGGGAAACAGAATTAAGGTGAATGGCAATTCAACTACCTGGCACGCTGCAGCAGAAAAATCATATAGCTACGACGTTTTTAAAAAATACTTGGAAATAGTTTTTTCTTATGCAGGTACACTTAGTTTGTCGAAAGAATTGAAAGCTGTTTCTTTAGATAGCATAGAAGTAGGTGATGTTTTTATTTATGGGGGGAGTCCCGGGCACGCGGTAATTGTAGTAGATGTTGCCCAGCATCAACGAACCCAAAAACGAATCTTTATGATAGCACAAAGCTACATGCCTGCTCAAAATATTCATGTATTGAAGAATTTGAATGATGCATCAATTTCTCCTTGGTACAAAATAAATGAAAGCGATAAATTGTATTCGCCCGAGTGGACATTTGAGTCGCGTTCCTTAAAGAGATTTAGATGATTTTAGACAGAATAAAATCTGTAGCACCCGCTTGTTTCTGCAAGTAATTCGCTTGTTTTAATTGAATAGCGGCTTGTTTCTCTTTCGATGCAAGTAATTGGAGCAATTGATTTTCGAACTCCTTATATTCTTTGAAAGAAAATCCACTGCCTTGTTTAATCATCGCAGCTGCTTCGTCGAATTTATGATGTTTTGGTCCGAATAAAACAGGTAAACCAAAGCAGGCTGGTTCTAAAATGTTGTGAATACCTGCGTTGAATCCTCCGCCAATTACAGCTATGTTGGCGTATTGATAAAGAGAGGATAAAATGCCGATGCAGTTGATGATAATGATTTGCGGACAAGTATTCGTTTCTTCTATTTTACTCCATAAAACTGCTTCAGGAAAGCGTTTTTGAAGTGCTTCTATGTTTTTTTCTTTTACTTCGTGAGGGGCTATTATAAGCACCATATTGATGGCTAGCTTGTTTTTGAATTGAAATAAAAAGTCGTTTTCCTTTTGCCAAGTGCTGCCTGCTACAATCACACTTTTGCCTTCAATAAGTTTTTCTAAGTGATTGAATTTTAGTGGGTTTTTCGCTAAAGAAAGAACTCTGTCTATTCGTGTGTCGCCGGCAATGCTTGTTTGTGTGATGTTGTTTTTGTTCAGTATTTTTTGAGACGTTTCGTCTTGAACGAAGAAGTGGGTGAAACCCTGTTGTAGTCGGGTTAAAAACCATTTCCCTAAAGGTTTAAAGAAAACTTGTTCGGCTCTAAATTTTCCTGAAATAAGGTAAGTCGCAGTTTTCTTTTCTGCCAATAAAGAAAGCATGTTGAACCACAATTCATATTTGATGATAAATACCCTTTTGGCGTTGATTTGATGGATAAACGGACGCATTTTGCTCTTTAAATCCAAGGGTAAATACCTTACCCAATCGGCTAGCTCGTAGTTTTTTCTAATTTCATAACCCGATGGAGAATAAAAGGTAAGCAGTATTTTCTCCTTAGGAAATTCCTTTTTCATTTTTTCAATCAAAGGTCGGCCTTGCTCAAATTCACCCAAAGAGGCACAATGAAACCAGTTGATGATTTGTTCTCCATTTTCATTTTGAGGTAAAGTCGCCAAAATATCAACCCTTCCTTTTACCCACTTGTTAGCTTTGGCATTGAAAAGCGCTGCGAATTTAACTAGGAGTCCGTACAGCGATATAGAGAAATTGTAAAATAATTGCATGTTAAAAATCTTCGTCGGGGCTGTTGTTTAAAAATGGAATCATCCACCCAAATTGAATTCCGGCGGTAAAGTTAAAATGATTTTTGGTGTCGCTGCTATTGCTGTAATAGTTATATTTTCTGGTATTTTGTAAAAAAGCTTCTTCACAAAAAAGTTCAAGGTAGCAATTGATTCTCTTTTTGGGTCCAAAATGATTGAATCGAAATTGTTGTTTAATGGCGGCACCAATAGAAAGCTGATCATAGCCTTTTAAGTTGTTTTTGGTGAAATAGGCACTTGTCTCATCAAATGTTTTGATCGATAAATGATGCTCAAGAAGTCCGAACCCAACATTAAATTGAAAGCTATTAACAGCAGAAATCCGAATAATTCTCCCCAAAGTAAAGTAGCCACTGTTTCCTCTAAACAGCGTTTGAATGTCGATCAAAGAGCCGTTGTCGGAAATAATCAATCCTTCACTGGTTCTAAGTGCCGAAAATAAATCATCCCCTGAATATGCGCTAAACATAAACTGATATTCTAATCCTAAGGTATAGTTCTTTTTTTGAAACTGGTATGCCGCTCCAATTCTATTGATGTAATTGGTTTTGCTATTTATTTCTTTGTTGCCAATACTGCCGCTGTACGTTATGCAAAAAAGATGCTGAGGAAGTGCATTTTGCCCTTTCGCAAAAAGATGAAAAAGAATGAGTAGAAAACAACTTGTAAAAACTCTATTCATTGGCTAAAAATTGAGTTTAAAGTTAGGCTTAAATTATTATCTTCGCAGCAAATGTTTTTTATGACAGAAAATCAAGTGAAAGATATTAAGATGGTTGATTTGGCTACACAGTACCAAAGACTGAAGTCTCAGATAGATTCGGCCATGCAAAAAGTACTCGACGAAACATCGTTTATTAGTGGTCCGGCAGTAAAGAATTTTGCCACAGATTTGGCCACCTATTGCGGTGTAAATCATGTGATACCTTGCGCCAATGGAACAGATGCCTTGCAAATTGCCTTGATGGCCTTGGGTTTAAAGCCTGGTGATGAGGTGATTACATCGGCATTTACCTTCATTGCTACTGCTGAAGTGATTGTTTTGTTGGGGTTAAAACCTGTGTTTGTTGATGTTCATGCTGATGATTTTACCATCAATGTTGAAGAAGTGGAGAAAGCAATCACGCCTAGAACGAAGGTGATTATGCCGGTTCATTTGTTCGGACAATGTTCTGATATGGAGGCGATTTTAGCCTTGGCCGCTAAGAAAAATTTATATGTGGTAGAAGATACCGCTCAGGCCATTGGTGCTCAATATACGTTTAGCAATGGAAGTGTAAAAAGAGCAGGAACCATGGGGTCTATAGGTACCACGAGTTTCTTTCCTTCTAAAAATTTAGGTTGTTTTGGTGATGGTGGTGCTTTAATGACCAACGATAAAGCTTTGGCTGAATTGAGCAACCAAATTTCTAACCATGGCTCTAGAGTTCGCTACTACCATGATGTAGTGGGTATTAACTCTCGTTTAGACTCTTTGCAAGCTGCGGTATTGAATGAAAAATTAAAACATTTAGAAGATTTTAGTGCGCGCAGAAATAAAGCAGCTGGCTTTTATGATCATGCTTTGAAAACTGTTTCTGCCCTTGAAATCCCTGGAAGAGCAAAGAATTCTACTCATGTTTTCCATCAATATACTTTAAAAGTGTTGAATGGAAAAAGAGATGAATTGAAGGCTTTTTTAGAGAAAAAAGGCATACCTGCAATGGTGTATTATCCTTTGCCTTTGCATCAACAAAATGTGTTTAAAGGGGTGATGGATGAGGTGAAGTTACCTGTTACTGAGCTTTTGGCTCAGCAGGTTTTATCGTTGCCTATGCATACCGAATTAAGTGAAGAGCAACTCAATTATATTTGTGCATCTGTTGCAGAGTTTTTTAATTAAGAAATTATGAATATTGCTGTTATTGGTACTGGTTATGTTGGTTTAGTTACAGGAACATGTTTTGCAGAAAGCGGAAACAATGTGATTTGTGTTGATATTAACGAACAAAAAGTACAAAAATTAAAAGAGGGCATAGTGCCTATTTACGAGCCAGAATTAGATGTTTTGTTTGAGAGAAACACCAAACAAGGGCGTTTAAAGTTTACTACCGATTTGAAAGATGCGGTGAAGAGGTCATCTATGATTTTCTTGGCACTGCCAACGCCTCCAGGTGAAGATGGTTCGGCCGATTTGTCTTACATTTTAGGTGTAGCCAATCAGTTGGGCGAAATCATGGAGGAGTATAAAATCATTGTCGATAAGAGTACGGTTCCAGTGGGCACAGCAGAAAAGGTAACTGCCGCTATAGCTAAAAATGCGAAAGTAGAATTCGATGTGGTTTCTAATCCCGAATTTTTGAGAGAAGGTTATGCGGTTGATGATTTCATGAAACCCGATAGAGTGGTGGTGGGTACTTCAAGTGCTCGTGCACGCAAACAAATGGATGAATTGTATAAGCCTTTTGTTCGTCAAGGCAATCCTGTTTATTTCATGGATGAGCGTTCGGCCGAACTTACCAAATATGCAGCAAATTCATTCTTGGCAGCCAAAATTTCATTTATGAATGAGGTAGCTAATTTGTGCGAATTGTTGGGAGCCGATGTGGATATGGTTCGCATTGGAATGGGCTCTGACACTAGAATTGGAAAAAGATTTTTGTTTCCAGGTATTGGATACGGTGGAAGTTGTTTCCCCAAAGATGTGCAGGCTTTGATAAAATCTTCTGAGGAAGTAAATTACGATTTCAAGATTTTAACTGCTGTTGAAGAGGTTAATGCAGTGCAAAAAACCATTATAGTACCTAAAATTGATGCGTACTTTAAGGGTGATTTAAAAGGGAAAACCTTTGGTGTTTGGGGCTTGTCTTTCAAGCCTAATACCGATGATATTCGTGAAGCTCCAGCTATTTATGTGATTAAGGAATTGTTGAAAAGAGGAGCGAGCGTTAAAGCTTTTGACCCAGAGGGTATGGAAAACATGAAAGGTGTTTTCAAAAATGAAATTGAGTTTTGTGAGAATCAATACGAGGCTGTTTCTGGTGCCGATGCTTTGGTGATAGCTACAGAATGGTCGGTGTTTAGAGCACCCGATTTTGAGCAAATCGCGAAGTTGATGAAGAGAAAAGTTATTTTCGACGGAAGAAATTTATTCGATTTGGAAAGTATTGAAGCCAAAGGTTTCGATTACATCAGCATAGGAAGAAAACAAGTGTTAATCAACAAGTAAGTTTTGGCGCAATGAAAAAAAGAGTTTTAATTACTGGGGCAGCTGGCTTTTTAGGTTCGCATCTTTGTGCACGATTTTTAAAAGAAGGCTATCACGTTATTGCAATGGATAACCTAATTACAGGAAATCTTAGAAATATTGAGGAGTTTTTCAAACTCGAAGATTTTGAGTTTTACCACCATGATGTAAGTAAGTTTGTTTTCGTGCCAGGTGAACTGCACTATATTTTGCATTTCGCTTCGCCTGCTAGTCCGATTGACTATCTTAAAATCCCTATTCAAACCTTAAAAGTAGGTTCTTTAGGTACGCACAATTTGTTGGGCTTAGCTAAAGCGAAAAACGCCAGAATGTTGATTGCTTCTACCTCTGAAGTATATGGTGATCCAGATGTTCATCCACAGCCCGAAACCTATTGGGGTAATGTAAATCCTATTGGTCCGCGTGGCGTGTACGATGAAGCCAAGCGTTTTCAAGAAGCAATGACTATGGCCTATCATACTTTCCACGGATTAGAAACCAGAATCGTAAGGATATTTAATACTTATGGTCCTAAGATGCGCTTGAACGATGGTAGAGCATTGCCTGCTTTTGTGGGCCAAGCCTTACGCGGCGAAGACATCACCGTTTTTGGTGATGGATCTCAAACACGTTCATTCTGTTATGTTGATGATTTAATTGAAGGAATTTATCGTTTGCTTTTAAGCGATTACGCTCAACCTGTTAATATTGGAAATCCCGATGAAATCACCATTCGTGATTTTGCCGAAGAAGTAGTGAAATTAACGGGTACAGCATCTAAAGTTATTTATACCGATTTGCCAGTTGACGACCCTAAACAGCGTCAGCCCGATATTACAAAAGCTAAAGAAATTCTAGGCTGGCAGCCTAAGGTGAGTCGTTCTGAAGGTTTGAAAAAAACCTTAGAATACTTTAAATCTTTGCCGCAAGACGAACTCTTTAAAAAGGAATTGAATTTTGGAAACTGAAGAATATTTTGTTCATGAATCGTCTTATGTAGATGAAGGTGCTGTTATTGGAAAAGGCACTAAAATATGGCATTTCAGTCATGTTATGGGGAAGGTAGTGATGGGGGAGAATTGTAATCTCGGACAAAACGTGGTGATCTCACCTGATGTCGTTTTTGGCAATAATGTGAAGGTGCAGAATAACGTGTCGGTGTATACTGGAGTGGTTTGTGAAGATGATGTTTTTTTAGGGCCATCAATGGTTTTTACCAATGTAATGAATCCTCGTTCTGCCGTAAATAGAAAGAACGAATACAAAAAAACTATAGTGAAAAAAGGGGCGACGATTGGAGCGAATGCAACCATAGTTTGTGGAATAAACATAGGTGAATACGCCTTTGTTGGTGCGGGTACTGTGGTGATTCGTGAAGTTAAGCCTTACGCGATGTTGGTAGGAAATCCGGCCCGTCAAATAGGTTGGATGAGCGAACAAGGAGAGAAATTAAAATTCGATAATGAGGGCAAGGCAACTTGTTCTTTGTCGGGAGATCAATATGTACTTAATAATAATACCGTAAATAAAGTATCAAATGGCTGATAAAGTAAAATTTGCTGTTGTGGGATGCGGTCATATTGGCAAGCGTCACATGGAGATGATAGAAAGAAATCCAGAAGCTGAACTGGTAGCTTTTTGTGATGTACTAGAGAAAGAGAAATTAAATATCGACCCTAAATTCAATCAGCCTTATTTTACAGATGTGCAGGAGATGCTATCATCTGTAAAGGAGATTGATGTGGTAAATATTTGTTCACCCAATGGTTTACATGCCGAGCAAAGCATTACTGCTTTAAGCAACAGAAAACATGTGGTGTGTGAAAAGCCAATGGGCCTAACGAAGAGTGAGTGCGAGAA
Organism: Chryseobacterium gleum; assembly: GCA_945871895.1. GTDB lineage: Bacteria > Bacteroidota > Bacteroidia > Flavobacteriales_C > JAHEZL01. Next base: position 43,962 of record CAMBXP010000007.1, read on the forward strand.
GGTGATAGAGAAAGCTTTAAACTATTCTAAAAAGGTGTTTTGCGTAATGCAAAATCGTTATTCTCCGCCTTCAGTATGGTTGAAAGATGTGCTGCACAATAACCGATTAGGTGATATTTATTTGGTTCAATTGAATTGTTACTGGAACAGAGACGATAGATATTACAAAAAAAGTGCCTGGAAGGGAACAAAAGACATGGATGGAGGAACTTTGTTTACACAGTTTTCTCACTTTATAGATATTATGTATTGGTTGTTTGGTGACATTACAGATATCAATGCTCGTTTTGAAGATTTTTGTCACCAAGAATCAACTGATTTTGAAGACACAGGAATCGTAAACTTCAAGTTTGTAAATGGCGGTGTAGGTACTATTAATTACTCTACTGCGGTCTACAATTCAAACTTAGAAAGTAGTATTACCATTATTGGTTCTAAAGGAAGTATAAAGGTGGGCGGACAATACATGGATAAAGTAGAATATTGTAATATTCAAGATTATGCAATGCCCGAGCTGGCGCCGGTAAACGCACCAAATGATTACGGTGATTATAAAGGGTCGGCTGCCAATCATCATTATGTAATTGAAAACGTAGTGAACACCATTAAACGTGGTGATTATGTTACTACAAATGCGCTAGAAGGCTTGAAAGTAGTTGAAATTATTGAAAGAATATACGAATTAAAACAGAATAAAAAGTAGGTTATGATTGCAGAAAAAATTGCCAAAAAAGAGGCGAAAATGGCATTGATTGGTTTAGGTTATGTAGGCTTACCAATTGCCTTGGAGTTTGCGCGTAAAGCAAAAGTTGTAGGCTTTGATATCAATCAAGCTAGAGTTGATATGATGAGAAAGAATATCGATCCTAGTAATGAGTTAGAAGCGAAAGATTTTGAAGGTTGCGACATTCATTTTTCGGCCGATTTAAACGATTTGAAAGATGTTAATTTTTTCATCGTAGCAGTACCAACCCCTATTGATCAGCACAATTTACCCGATTTAAAGCCTTTGCTGTCGGCTTCAAAAACGGTAGGTAAAGTGTTGAAAAAAGGAGATTATGTGGTGTTTGAATCTACTGTATATCCTGGTTGTACAGAGGAAGATTGTGTGCCTGTTTTAGAGCAAGAATCGGGATTGAAATTTGGCGTTGATTTTAAAGTGGGTTATTCTCCAGAAAGAATCAATCCGGGTGATAAAGAACATACTTTGGCTAAAATCGTGAAAGTTGTATCGGGTTCTGATAAAGAATCGGCAGCAGAAATCGCTAAGGTTTATGGAATGGTGATTACAGCAGGTATTCATCAGGCTTCTTCTATTAAAGTAGCCGAAGCTGCTAAGATTATTGAAAATACACAACGTGATGTAAATATTGCATTAATGAATGAATTGTCGTTGATTTTCTCTAAAATGAACATCAATACCTACGAAGTATTGGAAGCTGCTGGAACGAAATGGAACTTCTTGAAGTTTTCTCCAGGGTTGGTTGGCGGACACTGTATTGGTGTAGATCCTTATTACCTTACTTACAAAGCAGAAGAATTAGGTATTCATGCTAAAATAATTACTTCTGGTAGAGCCATCAACGATGCTATGGGTGCTCACTTGGCTCGTTTAGCAGTTAAGAAAATGGTTGCCAATGGCAAAGATTTGTCAAAGGCTCGAGTGCTTATTATGGGTACTACTTTTAAAGAGAACGTTACCGATACTAGAAATTCTAAAGTAGCCGATGTGGTGAATGAATTGAAATCGTTTGCGGTAAATTTAGAAGTACATGACCCTCATGCAGATGCACATGAAATTTTAGAGGAATATGGCTATGATTTGGTGCCTGAAATTACTGGTAAATACGACGCTATCATTGTTGCTGTAAATCACCGTGAATATGTTGGTTTGGGTGATGATTTCTTCGGTAAACATTTTAATGATAGAGGTGTTTTGGTGGATGTTAAAGGTATTTACAGAAATAAAATAACAGTTGCCGATTACATTAGTTTTTAAGTTATGATTTTAGTTACTGGAGGTGCAGGATACATAGGTTCTCATACAGTTGTAGAATTAATCAGTAATGGTTATGAAGTACTCATTGTAGATAGCTTGTACAATTCAGATATTTCGGTACTAGATGCTATCGAGAAGGTAAGTGGTGTTAGAGTGGCATTTGAAAAAATAGATTTAAGAGATAAAAGCGCACTTTTGGCTTTGGCCAGTAAATACGAAATCACCAGTGTGATTCATTTTGCGGCCTTTAAGGCGGTTAAAGAATCAAAGGAGAATCCACTAAAGTACTACGAGAATAATATATTAGGCTTAGTGAATATTTTGTATCTAATGAAAGAATGTGCTTGCAAACAGCTCATTTTTTCTTCTTCTTGCACGGTGTATGGAGAAGTAGATAAAGTTCCTGTGGATGAACACTTTCCTATTCAAAAACCCTTTTCTCCTTATGGGAATACCAAAAAGATTTGTGAGGAAATAATTGAAGATTGTGTTAATGTTGGTGCTTTAAATAGTATTGCTTTGCGCTATTTTAATCCTATTGGTGCGCATTCGTCAGCTATTTTAGGTGATCATCCTGTTAATGCCGATAACGTGATGCCCTTGATTATTAAAGTGGCCAAAGGTGAATTGTCTCACTTGAATGTATATGGCGATGATTACAATACAAGGGATGGTTCATGTGTTAGAGATTATGTTCATGTAATGGACATAGCTTCTGCTCATGTTAAAGCATTAGATAGAATGTTGGCAGGTAAAATGGAAAGCGCTTTGGAATTTTACAACTTAGGTTCTGAGAATGGTTATACTGTTTTAGAGTTGCTGCAAACTTTTGAAAAAGTGAATTCGGTGAAGGTTAATTATCAGATAGTAGGCAGAAGAGAGGGTGATGTTTCTCAAATTTATTCAGATTCTACTTTAGCTAAAAATAAATTGGATTGGAAAATTAAGTATTCCTTAGAAGATATGCTTTCATCGGCGTGGGAACGAGATAAAAAAAATGTGAAATAATATGAATATGCAAAAAAATATATTGATTACTGGTGGTGCTGGATTTATTGGCAGTCACTTGGTGCGTCATTTTGTTCAGAAATACCCTCAGTATTTTGTTGTTAACGCTGATAAGCTTACTTATGCAGGCAATTTAAGTTCTTTAGATGATATTAAGGAGGCTGCAAATTATGCATTTGTAAAAGCAGATATTTGCGATGAAAAAGGCATTCAACAAATTTTCGATACTTATCAAATAACTCATGTAATTCATTGCGCCGCAGAATCGCATGTTGATCGCTCTATTTTAAATCCTTTAGAGTTTGTGCAAACCAATGTTATTGGCACTGTAACCATGCTTAATGTTGCTAAAAGCAAATGGAATGATGAAGCAGAGCATTTGTTTTACCATATCTCTACCGATGAGGTGTATGGGTCTTTAGGCGAAACAGGAAAATTTTTAGAATCTACTTCTTATGATCCGCGCTCTCCTTATTCAGCTAGCAAGGCTTCGTCAGATCATTTTGTGCGCGCTTATCACGAAACTTTTCATCTACCAGTCGTGTTGAGTAACTGTTCTAACAACTACGGCCCTTATCAGTTTCCCGAAAAATTAATTCCGCTGTGTATTCAAAATATTATCAATGATAAACCATTACCCATTTATGGAAAGGGAGAAAATGTGCGTGATTGGTTGTATGTTCAAGATCATATAGAGGCCATTGATTTGATTTTTCATCAAGGAAAAAAGGGAGAAACATATAATATCGGCGGCGACAACGAATGGCAGAATATCACTTTAGTGAAAGCGCTTTGCAAAATAATGGACAACAAATTAAACAGAGCAAAAGGTACTTCAGAGAAGTTAATCACTTACGTGAAAGACCGTCAGGGACACGATATGCGTTATGCCATCGATTTCACAAAATTAAATAATGAATTGAACTGGAAACCTAAAGCACAGTTTGAAAGTGGCTTGGAGAAAACGGTAGATTGGTATTTGTCTAATCAACAATGGGTAGACGGTGTTATTTCAGGCGATTACAAAAAATATTACAAGACTCAATACGAATCAAGATAATTATAGAAGAATGAACTTTCATAATACAGATATCAGCAAAAGCACTTTTTTAGTTACTGGTGGCGCAGGCTTTATTGGCTCAAACATCGTTAAGTACTTAGTGAAATACAACGCAGGCGAGATTCGCATTGTAGATAATTTATCTAACGGTTATATAGAAAACATTGAAGAGTTCTTGTCTCTTCCAAATGTTGTTTTCTATGAAGAATCATTGGTGGATATGATGGTGTGCGAAAAAGTAGTACAAGGCGCTGATTACGTTATTCATCAAGCTGCCTTGGGTTCTGTGCCGCGTTCTATCAACAACCCTATTGCTACTAACGAAGCCAATGTTAGTGCTTTTTTGAACTTGCTCACTGCCGCCAAAGACGCGAAGGTTAAAAGAATGGTTTTTGCCAGTTCTTCTTCTGTCTATGGTGATAGCGATGTAATGCCTAGAACAGAGAATCATACTGGTAATCCTTTGTCGCCATACGCGGTTTCAAAACAAGTGGATGAGTTATATGCGAAAGTATTCTATCGCGTGTATAAATTTCCTGTGATGGGGTTAAGATATTTCAATGTTTTTGGTCCAAACCAAAGTCCGAATGGCCCATACGCCGCAGTAATTCCCATGTTCATGAATGCCTTGCTCTCTAATCAATCTCCAATCATTCATGGTGAAGGAGATCAGTCTAGAGATTTTACCTATATCGATAACGTGGTGCAAGCCAATATAAGGGCTTTATTCACCCCAAAAGAGCAAGCCTTTGGCGAAATGTTTAATGTTGGTTATGGCGAAGCTACTTCTATTGTAGATTTGTTCAAGATGCTTAAAACATCGGTAAATTCTTCATTAGAACCTACTTTTGTGGCTCCTCGTGTGGGCGATGTTAAAGATTCTTTGGCCGATATTTCTAAAACTCAAAATCTATTAGGCTATCAGCCGCAAGTAAGTATTAATGTTGGTTTAGCCGAAACTATTGCTTGGTTTGAAAGCAAGTATTTTCAAAACAAAGTGTAGATGTTTGGCTTCTTTAAAAAGAAAAAGAAAGAAATTATTTTACCTCCTATCGATGCGAAATTGATAGGTGTTGATATGCATTCTCATCTTATTGCTGGTATTGACGATGGCGCGCAAACATTAGATGATTCTGTTACCTTGGTTAAGGGATTAAAGGAGTTTGGTTTTCATTCTTTTTACACTACGCCTCACGTAATGTCAGATTTTTACCGCAATTCATCTGCTACCATTTTACAGGGGGCAGAGGATTTGAACAAGAGATTGGATACTGAGCAATTAAATACTATTATTCATCCTTCGGCTGAATATTATTTCGATGAAAACTTTGCGAGATTGGTGAACGAAAATGATTTACTCCCTATCAAAAACGAGTATATTCTTTTTGAATTTTCTTATTTGAATGAACCTGAAAATCCTTTTCCTTTAATTCATAAGATTCGCGATTTGGGCTACAAACCTGTATTGGCTCATCCAGAAAGATATCCTTTCTATTTCGGTAGAGAAGATGCTTTAAGAGCTGTGCGTGAACATGGCGTTTATTTTCAAATTAATATCAATTCTTTGGCCGGACATTACGGTCCGCAATCCACTCATGCTGCTCATTGGATGATTGAAGAAAGTATTGTTGATTTTTTAGGAACCGATATTCACAAAGCAGCGCATCTTCCTGTTATCGAAAGGGCTTTGTGTACCGAACATATGCATAGATTGGTGGAGTCGGGAAGGTTGCTGAATACGCAGTTGGTATAGAGACGCAAAATTTTGCGTCTCTACAAGAACCTTAACTGATTCCCTCTGTTGGCATCGCTCTATCTACTTTTTTAACCAATCCTTGCAAAGTTTTACCCGGACCAACCTCAATGAATTTTGTTGCTCCACCTGCAATCATATTGATGACAGTTTGCGTCCATTTCACTGGAGCAGTCAACTGAATTAATAAGTTTTGTTTGATTTCTGTTGGGTCGGTAACGGCCGATGCTGTTACATTTTGATAGACCGCACAAATTGGAGTATTGAAAGTTGTAGCGTCGATAGCTGCTGCCAATTCAACTCTTGCTGGTTCCATCAATGGTGAGTGAAATGCGCCTCCTACGGGAAGCAACAATGCTCTTTTCGCTCCTGCTTCGGTTAGTTTAGCACAAGCAGCTTCTACTGCTGTGTTTTCGCCAGAGATAACAAGTTGTCCCGGACAATTATAATTCGCCGCAACAACTACTCCGTCGATAGTTTTACAAACATCTTCTACCACATTGTCTTCTAATCCTAAAATAGCCGCCATCGTAGAAGGGTTGATTTCACATGCTTTTTGCATCGCTTGCGCACGCACGAAAACCAATTTCAATCCATCTTCAAATGAAATGGTTTTGTTGGCTACCAAAGCAGATATTTCGCCTAATGAATGTCCGGCAACCATACCTGGTTGGAAGTCTTGGAGAGTGAGCGTGAGGATTACAGAGTGCAAGAAGACAGCAGGTTGAGTAACCTTGGTTTGTTTCAAATCTTCTTCTGTTCCATGGAACATTATTTCAGTGATGTTAAAGCCTAAAATTTCATTGGCTCTATCGAATAATTTTTTTGCTTCAGGATTCGAATTGTATAATTCTTTGCCCATTCCTGGGAATTGAGCTCCTTGTCCGGGAAATACGTAAGCGTTCATAGTAATTTAGTTCAATGTTTAATGTTCAACGTTCAATGTTATTAATGTAATGAAGATGAAATCAGTTTAATGAATTCATTTCTTGTTTCTTGTTTTTCAAAGGCACCTTTGAATGAGGAAGTAGTGGTAACACTATTTTGTTTTTGTACACCGCGCATTTGCATGCACATGTGTTGCGCTTCAATAACTACAGCTACTCCAATCGGATTCAATGTTCTTTGAATACATTCCAATATTTCTGTTGTTAATCTTTCTTGCACTTGCAATCTGCGCGCATAAGCATCAACAACACGAGGTATTTTGCTTAAACCAACAATTTTTCCTGTTGGAATATAAGCGATGTGTGCTTTACCAAAGAAAGGTAACATGTGGTGTTCGCACAGTGAATACAATTCAATGTCTTTCACAATAATCATCTCATTGTGGTCTTCGTTGAAAATGGCCGATTGCATGATTTCATCGGGATTTTCATCATAGCCCCTAGTAAGGTATTGCATTGATTTGGCAACTCTTTCAGGTGTTTTAAGCAAACCTTCTCTTTCGGGATTTTCACCAATTATTTTAAGAATTTCTTTGTTGAAAGCCGCCATTTTTTGTGTGGCTTCTTCATTGTATTCTTCGTGTCTTTTGTAGTTACCCATTAGCCAAAATATTCTACCGAGTTATTTTCTGTTTCGTTAATTTTTATGCTGTGAAGAATACAGCCTAAAGCTTCCACTGGTTGTTGAATTTGTTTCCAAATTTCAATAGCCAATATTTCTGTTGAAGCCATTTTACCTTTCATAAAAGGCACATCTAAATTGATGTTTTTATGGTCTAAGGGTTCTACTATTTTGTCTCTCAATATGGTGCTCAATTCCTTTAAATCAATTAAGAAACCTGTTGTATCGTTGATTTCGCCTTTCACTGTTACGAATACTTCGTAATTGTGTCCGTGCCAATTGGTATTGGCACATTTGCCAAATACTTCAGCGTTTTTTTCTGCGCTCCAGCTTTCGTTGTAAAGCTTATGAGCTGCGTTGAAGCGTTCTCTGCGGGTAAGGTAAATCATGGTTTCTCTTTTAGTGTGGCAAATATAAGTTAAAATGATTATCTGCAATCATACCATTTGTATTTTGGCCTCATCCCCGGCCCTTCTCCAAAAGAGAAGGGTGACTGTGCGTGAAAAGTATTTTTTAAGTAGTGGCTCCCTTCTCTTTTGGAGAAGGGCCGGGGATGAGGT
>CAMBXP010000008.1 GCA_945871895.1 Chryseobacterium gleum
TTTTTTTACGATTCTTATCCATTTCTATTTCCCACTCATATTCTTGCAGTTTGTAGTTGTATGCCGCTTGATTTTTACAGTGCATGCAGCAGTACTTCTTTTTTGGGTTTTTAACCTTAAAGGAGTTGTTGCAAACTGAATTTGCGCAATCTTTTATTTTGATAATAGTCATTAGATGGTGTTTTTGTTTATATATTCTTGGATACTACTCTTCGAGTACATTATTTTTCTGCCATATTGTGAAAATTTGATGGTGCCAGAATTTCGAAGTTTTTGCCACGAAGTTTTTGATTTGAAGTTTAGCAATGTCATGGCTTCTTCAATCGTGATCCAATCAGATTGATCATGCAGTTTTTTGGCTGCGAGTACATCGGCCACTGCTTGCGCGACATATGTTTTGAATTCTCTTTTGAGCTGTTCAAATGCTTCTGAGTTGAGTACAATTACTTCCATAACCCAAAGTTATGTAGAAGCCTTTTCGGAATTGGGAAATTTGGTTGTAGAAAAGGTTGTATTTTACAACCTTTTCTTGAATTACATACTATCTAGTAGGGTTTTCAAGTCTTTCATTTTCTTGTTGAGATAGACAGAATCTTCGAAGTTGGGCAAGCATTTAGAGAAAGTTGTTCGCATTGAGTTGCTGCTTTTTATCGTTTTAAATGTGAATAGCTGTTGTGCAATTTTATCGATGCTCATTCCTTCAAAGTACTCTTTCTTGTTGTTTAGTCTGTATAGTAAATAAAATAACTTTGAAGTGTCAGCCAACCATACTGTTCCGTGAGTCGATGGATGAAGGTTCTTTGCATCGAAGGATTTTATGAAATCGTTGTTGGCCTCAATATACTTCAGTTCTAACAATGCGTCATAGAGCGTTGGTAAAAATTGATATTTTGATGGAAAGTAGAAGGGGTTTATTCTGTTTTTTTTGATGAAATCATTTGTTTGAGGAAATAGAAAAGAATCTATAAGAGAAGTTGATTTGTTTTTAGTGGTGCTTGGTTGCGACTTAATCGCTTGGTTTTGGAGTTCGACTTCACTTTCGAAATGTTGAACGAGCTGCAGTATTCGTGGATCATCTTTAAAGTTCTCTAGAATTTTGAATTTAAAGAGATTAACTAGTTGGTTTTGGAAAGCTTTCACCCTCTTATATTCTTTAGCGGGGAGTGCATTCACTTTTCTCAAGATAGGGGCACTCATCTTGATTTTCTCAGTGTTTTGGTTTTTTTCTAAAGAAAGCTGGAATGAACCAGAGAGGAATATAGTTTCATCAGTCGATGTTGATAGGTCTTTTACTATTGCGTCGATGTTAAACTGGCTGGTAATTAACTGATAAAAGGTTTTCAAATAGTCCTCCCACGAAGCATATCCAAATTGTAAAGCTTTCTTTTTTTGAAATGCTATTTCTTTTTCGTTGAAATGAAAAGAATTCGCCAAGTTCATGAACTCGCCTAACGGAGGAAAATTTTGATTGGATTTCATATTGCAATTTACGATTTATTCGAGAATTTGAATGAAACGATGGAGAAAGTTATTGAGGTGACATTGCAAGAAAATTGCAAATTATTTTGGGCTGTTTTCAAAAAAAGCGAAAAAAAACATTGCAAATTCATTGCAAATTGATAAAAACAAAAAAGGCCTTTCTTTCGAAAGGCCTATTCCTGTTGGTGGGAGTTACAGGATTCGAACCTGTGACCCTCTGCTTGTAAGGCAGATGCTCTAAACCAGCTGAGCTAAACTCCCAAAATTTTCTTGTGAACGGGCTGCAAATATAGTCCATATTTTATTTTCTCCAAACAATATGAAATATTTTTGCAAATTATTTCTTTTTGTCGGGATAAAACAAGCGCAATACCGCAGGAAAGAAGAAGAAATGAGCAAACCATGAAAATACAATGGCCGATGCACTTAATATTCCTAAATCTACAATTAACGATATTTCGCTCCCCATTAACACCGAGAAACCTATGGCAAACATAATACTTGTTGCAGTACAAGGATGAACGATATTTCTTACTGAATCGGCAAATAACACATTGGTAGAATAAGAACTTCTTAAATGTAAGTTGCTCTTAAATGCCCAAATGATATGCAAGGCGTCATCGGCAATCATGCCCACTACCACACAAAAAATAACTGAGGTTGCTACATCGAAAGGAATTTCCAACCATTTCATCATTAAGGCTACAGCGCATAAAGGGAAAAGAGAAACAATAGTGGCAATGGCCCCTATTTTGAAATTTCTAACGAAGAGTGACATTACCAGCATGATGAGCGCTACGGCTACCAGCAAGCTTTCCAGCATTTCATCAACAACTATATTGGTTTGTTCGATAAAGGCAGGAATAAAGCCCATTTGTCGAGCGTATAGCGGCCCATCGCCTAATGTTTTGTTAATTACACTTTGAACCGTAATTAAATATTTCTCCATTTCTTTGGCTGTTCCCGAAGGTATTCTAATGGTGATTCTAGCATGACTTCTATCTTTAGCTAAGTAACCTTGTGAGAGTTTGTCGGCAGCTTCCGGACTCCCAATTCTCAACTCGTTGATAAAGGGTTTCCAAACATCGTGGGTGATTACGCTTGAAATGAGTGGTATCTTTTGCAGCTCTTTTCTAACGTTGGCTACTTTAACCATGTCATCATTACTGATAGGTGTTTTGTCGGATTTATGCACCATAATCTCTACTATATTTACCGAGCCGTAGTTGGCTTCTATATATTCTTTCGATTGACGAACTGGGTTTTCTGATTTAATAAAACCAATGGTATTGGTATCTACCAATATTTTACCTTCTTTGCCAAACAAATCAATAGGAATTACAAAAATACCTGCAGCCATCCACAGTGCTAAAACCAAAGTTAGCACAATAGCCCAAGGTGTAGAAAGTCGCTTGTAATAGCCATCTAAAAGCTTGTTCATCCAATCGATTTTCTCCAAGTTTTTGTTGGTATCTATCCATCTAACTACTAACGGAGTGCCAATTAAGAACAAAACTACCAAGCCTACTAAAATACCTAATGAGGTGAGTAAGCCGAATTGAAATACTACGTGAATATCGCTTATCATTAAAGAGCCAAAACCAATGATGTTGGTAAGCGCAGAGGTGGCGATGGGTGGAATTTTTTTACGCAGGTAAGGCGTTAATTCTGTGGTGTGCTTGGCCACTAAGTGCACTGCAAAGGAGAAGTAGTTGATCACAAAAAGTAGCGGCACAATGAGCGTTACCAAATTGATGGGAATATCTAAATAACCAAACAAAGCTAACGATGGCCAAATGGCTAAAATTACCAATAGTGAGCAAATCCATAAGTACTTAACTTTGCGTAATCTCCACCATAGCAGCAAGAAGATGAGTCCGTAACAAGCCAAAAACAACCATTTGGTGTCTCGCGTACTCATTTCGTTTATTTCGGTGAAAATAACGCCCGGACCGGTTAAGTCTTTTCTAATGCCCGCTGGAATTTTGGCGAATACATTTTTTTCTAGAGTATCTAGCAGGAAAGGTCTGTTTACATCGGGGTGTTTGTGTTTTCTAACCTTTAAGAATAAAATATCTCCATTAGGATTTTCTGCTTTAAAATAAGCCGAATTGATTCTATCTAAGTACTTGTCGTTTACGGCACCTCTTGCCGATTCAAGACTAAGGCGGGAAAAGCTATTTTCAATACCATAAACGCTCTTAAGATTCTCGCTGATAGCATAAATTTGATCAAGTCGATAGTCATCTGTACAGGTATCGGGAAAAGTAAGAAAGAGAATCATGGGCTCGTCGTTGCCAAAGCAGCGCGCAAATTCTCTTTTGTCTTCTAGTTGATGAGAGGAACCAGGGTACCAGTCTTCTGGATGATTGGCAACTTCTATTTTAAGTGCTGGGAGTCCGGCCAATAGCGTAAGAGCAATAAGAACTGCAAGTAGCCAAGGTTTTTGAGATGCGTATTTTACGTATTTACTATATAAATTCATGCAAGAGCTTTTTTTCGGAAGCAGCAAATGTAGCAAATTGAAATCAGAAATGAGGTTCAACTGAGGCATTTCTCTCCTCCAAAGCAAAAGCAGTATGGGTATGTTTAATCTATGGCTATTTCATCTATGAAAATCCATGCGGGCTTGCCCTCGCCATTAAAACCTTCTGGTATAGTTAAGTGATGCGCTACCACTTTAAGGTACTTGCTTTTGGTTTTTGCAAAGTTCAAGCTTACCGTCAATGTTTGTTTAGCCGATTTTTGAATAGTTTTTTCTGCAATTTTTTTGAAATTGATGCCATCTTCAGAGCTATACATTTCGAAATGTTGCGGATGATGAATCCAAGCGCTTACCTGATTGTGAAAATTCATGCTTACTTTCTCAACGCTGTCTTTTCCTAAGGTGATGGTGGCTACCATGTCTTTTCCTTCCCATGCCACCCATTCGCCATCGGCAAAAGCCGCCGAACCGCTAATGCCGTTTAACAATGCTGCTTTTCCGCTGTTGGCTTGATAATTAGAACTCGGTTCATTTTCTAATTTGATACCTAAACCAACTCCTTTGTGTAAGGTGTATTCCTCTTCTAAAATATCTCCTGCCGATGCTTTGAGGTTAAAAGCCAAGGCTTTAAATGTGCATGAATTGCTAACGATTATTGGTTCTGTGTATTTTTTTGATTGCAGTGTTGGTGTGCTGCCGTCGGTAGTGTAAAAAATCGAAAGTTCGGATTTTGAAGTGCTCAATTTCAGAACGATCTGCGAGGGTTGGGTGGCGGTGAGGTACTGCACTTTAACATCGTAAAACTTCTCTTCTTTAATGGCTTTTAGTCCTTCAACCATGGCTTCAAATTCGGGTAAATTGTCTTTGTTGGCCGATCCCCAAGTGGTGAAGCAATGGCCGATCATCAAAGGATTTTGCAAGGCATAGCTGTATTTAATAAAATCTTTGGCCGCTGTAACGTCTTTCCATGAAGAAGGCAAAACCCTAAATCCTTTCTCAATAAATAGGTCGATAGAAGGATAGCTTGTTCTGCTGTTGTAATGCCAATCACAAATGATAATGTCCTTAGGAATCATGTCGATGGCAGCGGCTGTGCCTTCAGCCGATGCTTCCCAAATGCCATAATTCATGGTGGCTGCATCGATTAAACGGTCGCCCCACATAAACATTTCCAGTTTTTTGTCTTTTACAAAATGGTCGTGAAATTCATTGATAGCAATGGCGAATAATTTTGCGGGGTCTTTACCAAAGGTAGAAGGGGAGTGCTTATCGCCAATTAAAAAAAGTTCATCCATTCCTAGGTGAATACCATTAACACCAAAAGCATCGGTAATTTCATCTACCATAGGAAAAATGATTTCGTTCACTTTAGGGTTGGTGAAATCCCATTCGCGGCAATACAAACTGTCGTTTTTAGGGTTGAAACCTGGAGCTAAATCTAGTTCGGGATGTTTTCTTAAAAAAGCCCAAGTGTTTTCGGCCCACGATTGATGGCCAATCATTTGAAACTGAGGGATGAGGCGTATGTTGTATTTCTTACACAACTCGCCAAAACGCTGAGCGCCAGCAAGGGTAATGGGTTCATTGTTTTCAATTAGTTCGGGATGCGATTTAAATTCGAAGTTGTAATCTACTTCAAGAAAAAGGGTATTGATACCCATTTCGGCCAATTGCGGAAGTTGATGTGCTAAACCTTCTAGCTTTTTATCAGAGGTATAATCGATAACATGCAAAGCTTGCATTGTAGTTTCTTGTTGAGCAAAAAGAAAAACCGATGGTAGTAGCAAAAAGCCAAAAATAAATTTACGCATAAGATTGTGTTTGTTTGCCTAAAGATACAATTCGAGGAGGAGGGGAGAAATAATTGGCTTGGACAAATACCGGACACGCCCAATAATTGCAAAAAATATGTAGTTTAGAGCATCTTAAAATAAATACATATGAACTATCAATTCCACATCGAGCACCTTTATATTATTCGCAAAAGATTATTGAGTTATTTAGAAGATACCAATTTGGAGAAACAGCTTATTATTCCCAAAGGCTGTAATAACAATATGTTGTGGCAAATTGGGCACTGTGTGGTTTCGCAACAAAGATTGATGTATTCATTGAGTGGTTTGCCCATTAATGTTTCTGATAGTTATTCTGCCAATTTCAAAATAGGTTCTTCACCTAAAGATTGGTTAGAAACACCCGATATTGAAGAAGTGAAAACTTCTTTAATTGAAACAGTAGATATTTTAAAAAGAGATGTAGAGAACAATTTGTTTCAAGAGTATAAGGCTTATACCACTTCTGCGGGCATCACCTTAAATAATATTCATGAGGCCTTTGTGTACAGCAATTATCATGAAGGAATGCATGTGGGTAATTTGGAGATATTTAAGAGGATTTTGTAATTCTTGATATGAATTAATTTTGTAAAGCAACCCTTTTTTTATTAATATAGCACTGTGAGTACAATTATTTAAAAATTATAAATATGAAATTAAAAACTACCATTATTTTAAGTGCGATTATTTTGCCTGTGGCGTTAATTCTTATGTCGAATGCAGGCGGAGCAATTGCAGGCGTGTCGGGTTCGGTGGGTGATGGAGGGGCTAAATGTACTGGTTGCCATTCCGATGCTACCGATGCTAATCCTGCTAAAACAACGCTAAGCATAACCGATGCGCAAATTATTAGCACCAATATTCCGCAAGAGGGATATGAGCCTCTGCAAACGTATCAAATTACAATTGGTAGTAACGGTGTAAATATGGCTTTGGTAGCTTCTAAATATGGCTTTCAATTGTCGGCAGAAAACTCCTCAGGAACAAAAAAAGGAACTTTTGCAGCAGGTAGCGGCACTAAATTAGCAGGTTCTAATATCACACACAACGGTGCTTTTATTGGTGCAACACCACAATGGGTTTTCAATTGGACTGCCCCAGCATCGGGCACAGGTGATGTTGTTTTTACAACGGCAATAATAGCAGCTAACGGCAGCGGAAGCAACGGCGATAAAATTTTAACGGCAACAATTTCTATTGCCGAAAATATTTCATTATCGGTTCATCAAAAAGAGTTAGCCAATTTCTCTGTTTTTCCTAATCCTGTAAACGAAAATTTTGTGCTTAATTATTCTTTGCAAAATAGTGATAGGGTTGTTGTTTCTCTTTTCGATATGAATGGTAAAGAAATAACAAAATTGGTGAATGAAAATCAAGCCGCGGGTAATTATCATTTGCTTTTGACGCCAGATGTTGAAGCAGGAACTTACATCTTAAAAGTGTCTGCAGGTGATCAATTGAGTTATCAAAAATTATTTATCCAACAATAGGCTATATTTTTCTGGTAACTAATTCCTTCTTTTTTAGAAGGTTATTTGTTGCTTTTTTGATGGCTCACTTTTCTTTGTGCGGTTAAGTAGCAAATTCTGTTTTACTATTATTTAGGCAATTCTTTTGCCCTTTTAAAGGTAATTTTCCGCTATTTTTTAATTTGGAAATACCGCCCATATTTCGTTTATTTGGTTTTAGGGGGATTGTAACATTTGTTGCCATCTAATTGTTTTTACTTTACTGCTGACAACTATATAACGAGAACTATGAAAAGTTTACGCTTTTTAACTGCTTTATTGCTATTCATTATTGTGCACAATACCAAGGCACAAAACGATTGTGCCGCTTATCCTAAAACAGGTAAGTTCGATACTTTAACGTACATCAAATCTTCAATACCTACCGATGCTTCAAAGGGCAGCGGACTGTGGTTAGGGCAGGGTACCATTTTGAGAAATGGTGTTGAGGTTCGTCCGGCTTTTATTCCATCTAATCATCCCGAATGGGCCATTGCTATTGCAGTAGCATGGAACTATACAAGAAATACGATAAATCGAGTAGAATATCCTCAAATTGGTTATTGGCTTGCCACTGTGGTGCAAGAAACAGAGTTGGGTTGTGTGGCAGGTACTACTTGGGATGCCCCTTATAAAGCATCTAAGAACATGGCAAACGCCAACACCATTATGGGTCATGATGGTTGCTTTCAAATTGAAGGACCTGGTTCTGCTTACGGCCAGTTGAGTCAGAATTACCCTTTGGGTCGCTTTCCACTTAATTTACACCAACCGCTCATTGAGGGGCCTACCAACTTTGAAACTTCAGCCATGGTGAAATCTTATTTTGATGTTTACACCACCTCAGTGTACAACAATTACGTGGGTTGGGATGTGTATGAAAGTATTGATTGTACTATCGATCCTTATGCCTACATCAAAACTTCAGCTTCTGGCTACAATGGTGGCATCAACGCTTTTGCCAACAATGCCAGTAAGTTTACAGGTTCTTTAGATGGTAACAATTGTTGGGGTGGTTTTGCAGCAACTACTGCCAACTATGCTAACGACGTGGCAAAATGGGTTTCTGTTTTAGAAAACAATACTTCTTATTGCGAATATCCTGCGGGAAGTTCTTTCGATTCATATTACAATGGTGATATGACTTGGACCATGGTAAACAATTACATTAATTCTATCAAAATAATGTATCCCGATGTGAATTGGACCGCAGTAACTGCAAAAGTTCAAGCTACTTTTAATTCAATGGCTGTTGCAGGTAAAATTAAATTTCAGCAACTGGGCGATGTGGTAGATGCTATCGTTATCAACCTTCCTAAAGATTATCCGCAAACTGTTGAGGGTTCTCCAGTAGGAGTTAATATTTTTGGATGTTCGGGAAAAAAAGTGCCTTACGGGCATTTCGAAATTGTGAATGGTGCACAAACAACATGTATTGGGGAATCGGTTACGTTGAATATTGTTGTTGATGCTGGTGGAGGACCTGCACCAACTTTTCGTTGGTTTAAAACTTCAGCACCCAATGTAACGCTAGCTACAACCCAAACTTATACTATTAGTCCTACTGTTATTGGCACCGAAACTTATGGAGCAGAATTGTGCAATGCAGCAGGTTGTTATCGGTTAAATGCTAACGAATGCAGCGCTTGTGTTGATCCTCGAAATTTATGCGGTGTTCAAATTCATGCGAAAAAATGTTCTAATTGTACTTTTGCCGCGGCAGCTACTTCTACCAATACGCCGTGTAAAGGTACGCCTGGCGGTAAAATAGATTTAACCTTAACCAATACTCCTGCGAATTATAAAGTGAGTTATGTTGCAATTACTCCTGTAGGTAGCCAGTCGGCTGATTTAGGCACTGCCAGTGGTAATAGCTTCACTATTAATAATATTAGAGATGGATCTTACAACATCACGCTAACCGATGTGAATGATCCTTCATGTAAGGCAAAAACTACTGTGATTGTAGGCTATACCAACAACACCAATTATTATATCGATGGTGATATTACTAGCACAGCCAATTGTGTTGCCAATTTGAAAGCAGAAATTAAAGAATTGCCAGCGCCTTGTAATTGGAAAGTACGAGTGCATGTACCTGTTTTCTTTCAGTGGGAAAATCCGGTAAATTTTGGTGTTACCACTTCTAGCGGCTTATCTAATTTAGATCGATATACTAGAACAGCTCCAAGACCAGAAATTGATGCCTGGAATGATGCGCAAATTTTCGAATCTGTTTTTTCTTTAAACACGGGCGACAAAATGACTTTTGAATTGGCTTTAACCAACACGCCAGGTGCAACACAATGGAGAGATTATGAAATTAATGTTTTTGATGAAAATAACGTAAAGGTATACACCAAGAATATACCGGCTCAATCAGCAAAAGCTGACATACCTTTTACTGCGGGCGATTATACTGTAACTTGTCCGGCTACCATTCCTAATTATACTTTCACTTGGTCGCCAAGTATTACCGGCCAAACCAACACTTCTAAAACATCAATTGGTAATGTGCCCGTAGATAAATTGTTGGATAAATCATACACTGTAACGGCTATTGATCCTAATGCGCCGTTGTGTCCTTTGAAAGAAATAATTGTAGTGCCTAAAGATCCTTCTTGCAATACCCTTGCATGCACTAAACCATCGGCAACTATTTCGGGCGGAGCAACTTTCTGTGCTGGTGATTCTACTCAATTGAGTGTTGCTTTGGCAGGAACTCAGCCTTTCAAAATTAAATATACCGATGGAACTACTAAATTTTACAAATCAGGAATTACTGCTAGCCCTTATACTTTTTATGTAAAAAATGCTGGCACATATAAAATCGATTCTGTGTGGGATGCTACATGTGATACTGCAGGAAAAGGTTCTGCTGTTGTAGTGGTGAGTCCAAAACCAACTTTAACTATTTCGGGTGACACCACCATTTGTTTAGGTGAAACAGCACAAATTAGTTTAGCACTAGTAGGAACAGCACCATTCAATATTACCGCAACAGTTGGCGCTACTGTTATTCCTTTTACCACCAATTTAACTTCGTACATCGTTCCATTAAATGTTGCTGGAACATATTTTATTAAAGTAACCGATGCCACGGGTTGCTCGGTAACAAAGAAGGTTAGTATTATAATTAATCCTTTGCCAACACTCGATTTAGGTGCCGATAAAGCAATGTGTTCGGGTGCTAGTGTTACCCTAGATGCGGGTGCCATATTTAGTTCTTATGCATGGACTAAAACTAAAACAGGCAACGCAAAAACGATTGTTGCAGATTTACCTGGTGAATACAAACTCACCGTTACCGATGCCAACGGTTGTAAAATTTCTGATAGTTTAAATGTTACGCAAGGTACCGCCGTAGCTATTGATTTTGGTGGTGCTACGAAAACCATTTGTGCGGGTAGCTCGGTTTCTTTAGCGCCAAGTGTTACTGGTGGCGATGGTAATTATACTTATAAATGGTCTAATACAGGTTCGGGCACAGCTGCAACTTATAACGCTTCTGCAGCCGGATTTTATACTGTTGAAATTACCGATGGAAAAGGCTGTAAAGATATAGAAAGTGCTGAGGTTGTGGTGAGCGCAAACTTAACAGTTACACTTGCCAATAAAGCCATTTGTGCAGGAGACAGCATTGTAATCAATAGCGGATACAGTGGTGCGGGTTATACTTTCTTGTGGAGTAATGGTGATACTGCGGCAACCATTGTAGCAAAAACTGCTGCTACTTATACTGTAGATGTTGCCAATGGAACATGCGCAGGCAGTGGCTCAATGATGCTTACTGTAAACGCATTACCAGTCGCCAATTTAGGTGCCGATAAAAATGTGTGTGCTACTGCAACTGCTACTTTAGATGCAGGTGTTTTTGCATCATGGTTATGGACTACCGGTGAAACAACACAAACCGTTAGCAAAGGAACAGGAAATTATGGCGTTACTGTAACCGATGTAAATGGTTGTAAGGATGTAGATTCGATTGTAGTGAATAGCATTGTAAAACCCAATCCTAATGTTATACTAGATGTTGCAACGTGTGCAGGTGGAAATGTTACTTTTGATGTTTCTTCTTTTGACAATGGTAATGGTCCGTATTCCTATAAATGGAATGACAATTCAACTTTAGCTACTTTGTCTCTTAGCAATTTAAATTCACCCTCTGTGCGCTATGTGGATGTTACTGATAAGTTTGGTTGCGTAGGGCGCGATTCGGCACGTATTACTATTCAGGCTAGCTTAGGAGTGCAAATTACTGGTACTCCAGATACTGTTATGTGCGCTGGTTCTTCAATTACTTTGACTTCTAACTACAATGCCGCTGGTGGTTATAATTTATCGTGGAGCACTGGTTCTTCTGCAGATAATATTTCGGTGAACTCTGCAGGGTTAATTACGCTTACTGTCGATGATGGCAATGGCTGCGCAGGAACAGATGCGATGAATATTGTGGTGAACGCCTCTCCTGATATGACTTTAGTGCCTACTAATGCTTCTGTTTGTAGTGGTGATGCTGCTTCCATAGGATACAATTATGGTGCTGGTTACACTTATTTGTGGACACCAGGCAATGCTGCTTCTGCCATCTATAGCACTTTTACTGGTGGCACTTATAACGTTAAAGTAACCAATAGTAAAGGTTGTTTTGCTGATACCGATGTGGTGGTGAACGCATTCTCAAAACCATTGGTAGATATCGTGGCAAATGTGGATGCTTGTTTGGGTGAAACCATTACTTTGCAAGACAATAGCGGACAAACAAGTGTAAGCTATGAGTGGACTAAAACAAGCACAGGAGCTAGCGTTATTGCTGCCACGCCTACCTTGCAAATTACCACTAGCGACACCTATAAATTGAAAGTTATCGATGCCAATACTTGCTTTAACTCAGATGTAACAGTAGCTAACTTTAGAACCACACCAGTGGTTGATTTAATCAGCGCCATAGATAGCGCTACAATTTGTGGTACAGAAACCTTGAATTTAAATGCAGGTAACGCAGGCGCTGGAATTTCTTATTTATGGAGCCCGAACAATCAAAATACGCAAACCATTACAGTGTCGTCAACAGGTGATTATTCTGTTATTGTAAGCAATGGCAATTGCTCTGATACAGATAAGGTCCACGTTAAATCGGTAACGCTTCCTAAAGATGTTTTAAGCGATGCCTTGTATGCTCTAGAAGCGAATTATTGTTTCGCTGAGGAGAGTCAGGGTGTTAATTTATCAGCGATTGGTATCGATGGAAAAATATATCACTACGCTTGGAGCACTGGGGAAACTGCGGCTCAAATTAATATTAAAGCAGCGGGCACTTATGTGGTGAATGTAACTGAAGATAAATGTCAGGAAGCAGATGCAATTACCATAGTGGATTACTGTCCAACCACCTTCTTTATTCCCGATGCATTCTCACCCAACTACGACAACAAAAATGATGTTTTTGAAATCTATGGATCCTACATTCCTAATTTTGAAATATTCATTTTTAACCGCTGGGGAGAAGTGGTTTACCACAGCACCGATTACCTCGCTTCATGGAACGGCACTTATATGGGTGATTTAGTGCAAGAAGATGTATATGTGGTGAAAGTGCTGTATAGTATTAATCAAGAAAATGGAAATGTTCAACGCCGAGAAAGACTACAGAAGTTGGCAGTTTTGAGATAATAGAGTGAGCGTGAGATTTGAAAATCCTTGTCGAATTACCGACAAGGTTTTTTTTAAAACCAGACAGTAATATTTGCCATGGCCCAATTCAAAAATTTCGTGTCAATTCCTTTGTTGCAAATGAAGGCATTTTCAGTGGCGTAAAAAGCGCGATTTTCAAGTCTGAATAATGCATTGTTATTTATTTTCGCATTAAAACACAAGCTCGCACTGGTGGTAGAAAATCCTTTTGTTGGGGTGATATTGGTGACCATGATATTGGTGGGGTCGTTAAAGTATTCTACTCTGCCCGCCAATGAAAATTTAGTATTGAAATTATATTTCGCCGAGTAGTTAATTTGCCACCAAGTAAATCTTGAATTAGCTATTTCTTGTATTCCTAAATAGGCGCAGGCGGTGGAAGTGAATTTTTTACCCGAGTCATATATCCAGTAAACATCGCTAAAATATCGGTTTTTGAATTGCGGATTTGCAGCGCTACTTTCATCGCCAATATAGGTGTTCCAATTGACAAGGTTTTTGTTGTTTGGGCGGTATTCTAGCTGTGAAGCAAACGACAAACGTTTGTTTTGATTCTTAATTTGTTGCCAGCCGTTAAGTGCGTAAAGATATAGATTTGTTTTGCTGCTAAGCGGCATGCTTAATTTTGCCCCACATAAGTAGTAAGGAACATTTTCGGCAGCTAAAGTTCTGCTGTACACCAAATGGTCTTTACTTAAATAACTCTCGTTGGTGAATGGCGATCCAATTACACCGTAGTCGAGCCAATAATTTTTCTTTTTGCTAATGCGCAAACCGGCACTCGCTTCTATCATATTTTTAAGTAACCCTTGTTCTGCAGCATAGTTGGCATTTACATAAGTTCCAAAGCCTGGCGTAATTCGTGCTCTAATGTTTTCGGTGTTGTAACGCAAATCAATAAATGCCAAATTGATGTTGGCTTCGTTGTGTCTGTTCGACGACACAAAGTAAGGTGAATTGGCATTACTTGGTTTAGAAAAGTTGAAAGCGTAATAGCTGTCTAAATACCCACCAATGGTTACTTTTCCAATGCGCTGGCCTCCACTGGTATCGGCAAAACCAGTATTACTTACCTGAGCAAATAAAACACTGCTCATGATAGTGCAAAAAATGGTGAATTTAGTTTTCATGGTTTTAGTATTAAATAAATTTTTGGTCACCTCAAATACATTAGGGTTTGCTATTTGATATTGCAAGTTAATATAGAAGTCTCTTTTTTCCTGAGTCTATTGGTTAAATTTTTTTTATAGAGGGATAATCCTAGTAATTTTCCAGAAATGCCAATAATTTTCAAAAGATGTAATTATTGCACTACTATCTTGTTCAGTTTCACTAAATACTTTTCATCAACACTTGCGCCCAAACCAATTTTATTGGGCATGGCAATTTCACCTTTGCTGTTGTATTGTATTCCATCTAGCACAACATCTTCTTGCAACATCAATGGAGAATCGAAATCGAAGTGAACTATATTAGCGCTGCACAAAGCCAAATGGGCCGATGCGGTGAAAGCTAAACGTGATTCTAAAAATCCGCCCACCTGCATTTTTATATTGGCTTTTTCGGCCAATTGAATAATTTTTAATGCTTTAAATAGGCCCGATGATTTGCCTAATTTAACATTGATTTGATGACAGGCATTTAAATCGATTAATCGTTTGGCATCGTTGTGATCGCAGCACGATTCATCGGCCATGATTTCTATTTTACTTTCTTTTTTAATGCGCGGCAATTCCATGAAATTCCATCGTGCAATGGGTTCTTCGCAATGCTGTATGTTGTAAACAGAAAGTGCGTTTAAAATGTCAACTGCTTCTTCTGCTTTCCAGCCTTGGTTGGCATCAATTCTTAAAGGAATTTTATCTCCAACGGCTTCACGAATTTTTTTGATGCGCTCGATGTCATCACTTTTACTAGCGCCTAATTTTACCTTGATGAATTGAAATCCGTTGGCTGCAATCTTTTGCGCATCGGCAGCCATTTTAGTTGGGGTATCAATACTTATGGTATAGTCGGTAGTGATGGTTTTATTATTTTTTCCTCCCAAAAATGCATACAAAGGAAGTTGTGCGTGTTGCGCTGCAATGTCGTATAAAGCGATGTCGAAAGCACTTTTTATACTCGAATTCCCAAAAATAGTAGCATCCATAATGGCGCTACATTCTTCTATGTTGAGCGGATTTTTATGCACTAAATTGTGCGCTAAATATTTTCCTACCATCACTCCGCTTTCCATGCTTTCGCCGTTGATGCTTTTAAACGGACAGCATTCGCCGAAGCCTGTTAAACCTTCGTTGGTAGTGATGCGAACGATAATATTTTCTGCGTAATCATGCCGACTCAAGGAAATGATAAACGCTTCTTTTAATTTAATGGGAGAGGCAAAAATTTCTATTTGGGTAATCTTCATCTCTTATTCTTTTACAGCTTTTTTATATGCGTCTAGGCATCGCTCTCGGGCAAATTTATGCTCAACAATGGGCTTGCTTTTTTCTTTCACCCATTTGCGAATGTATATTTCTTCTGCGTCGAATTTTTTGGTTTGTTCTTCAGGATTGAAAATTCTAAAATAAGGAGCAGCATCGCATCCGCTGCCTGCTGCCCACTGCCAGTTTCCGTTGTTGGCCGATAGTTCGTAGTCTAATAATTTCTCGGCGAAATAGGCTTCTCCCCAGCGCCAATCGATAAGCAAATGTTTGGTTAAAAAACTGGCTACTACCATGCGCACGCGGTTGTGCATAAAGCCAGTTTCATTCAGCTCGCGCATGCCAGCATCTACAATAGGGTAGCCTGTTTTTCCTTCGCACCAAGCTTTAAATTCTTGTTCGTTGTTGCGCCATTCTATTTTATCGTATTTTGCTTTAAAACTATTTTTCACCACATGTGGAAAATGAAAAAGAATCATCATAAAAAATTCTCTCCATATCAATTCATTCAACCATACTTCGTTTGTTGAGGCTGCTTTTTTTACCAGTTTACGAACGCTTATAGTTCCAAAACGCAGATGCACACTCAGTAGGGAAGTTCCTTTGATGGAAGGGAAATTTCGGGTATCGTGGTATTTTTTAATTAAGTCTTCATTCCATGTAGCTTGGGGATAAATTAAATCGCTTTTTTCAAAACCTATTTCCTCCAACGAAGGAAAATGTTGTGGAGTAATTTTAGTGAAGTTATGTTCTAGTTTTTCACTTTCGAAATGTGTGATTGGATGAAGTTGTAATTGCTGTTTCCAAATTTTAGAGAAAGGGGTGAACATCGTATAAGGAGTTCCATCACTTTTCATCACTTCTTTTTTTTCAAAAATCACTTGATCTTTAAAAGTGTGGAAAGCAATGTTTTTTGATTGTAAGTATTTGGCAATTTTGTCGTCGCGTTCTATCGCCGAAGGTTCATAATCGTGATTGACGTACACTGCTTTAACTGAAAATTTTTGCGTAATTTTTTCAAAAGCTTTTTGTGGTGTTTCGTTAACAATGTATAGTGAAGAGCCTGCAGCAATTAATTTATCTTGAATTTTTTGAAGCGATTGATGGATAAAATCAACTCGTTTGTCTTTCTTGTTTTTTAAGTCGTTTAAAATATGGGTATCGAAAATAAAAATGGGAAGTACAGTTTCGCTGTTGCTGAGGGCATGAAATAAGGCAGTGTTATCGTGCAGGCGCAAATCCCTTCTAAACCAAAAAATTACCACTTTATTCATATCTATTCTTTTTGTAAAGTTAGTATTATTATTTTTACTCAAATCACCATATAAGTTTCATCAGTAAAAGTTTAATTTTGTCTTTATTTCTTTTGCTTTCTTTAACGCATCGTGCGCACACAGCCTTCTTTAACGAAGTAAACGTTTTGATCTTTGGTATTTGAATTTTTTAAAAAATCATTTCGCTTTAAGGATATTTTCTTTTACCAATGCAAGGAAATTTCTTGAATTAATATTTCAATGGGCTGCATTTATTCAATGATGAATTTAATGTTTTGCTGAGCGTTATTTTTGTAAATATACAAGCCGCTTGCTAGGTTGGCAGTATTGATAGTTGCGCTGTTGCCAATTTGACTTCCTTGCAACACAATTTTTCCAAACACATCGATAATGAAATAATCTCCTAAGTTTTCAGTCGATTTTATTTCAATAAAATTTGTGGCCGGATTAGGATATAATTGCAGTTTGTTGTTTTGCAATTGCGCAACATTTGTGCTCAAACAGTTGCTGGTAGTGCATGTTTGTGTGCTTACATTGGTTAAACCTTTTGAACCTGGTTTTACAGTGTTGTTATCGCAAACGATATTGTGTGTTGCGGTTCCTGCTCCGCCCGATGTTTGAACATTTATCCCGTAATAGGCATTCGAAAAACCTTCACTCCAATTGTTGCTAAAAGTGTTGTAATCACCACCGCCAGCAATTAGTATGTGCGTTTGTAACCCCTCTTTTAATGTTGTATTTCCGCTGTTGCATTCAATGGTGTAATAGCTACCTTTCATATCTAACCAAGAATCGCCCGAATTGATTCCATTTAATCCTTTCCCATTAAAAATATTGTTCGATATGGTGCCTCCAATAGTTCCTTCTTTTACATCTATATTTTCAGATGGAATGTTGTCACCAAAAGTATTCGCGTTAATGATGTTGTAATTGCTGGTGTCGGGATTTCCTCCGGTATAGGTTCCCCAATTGTTTACTGATGATCCAACGTAAATGGCCTCTGCAGTGCCCGAAGAAGCAGATACAATGCCAACAGAATCAACATAACAATTTTCAACTAAATTGTAGGAGCTATAAGTGCGCAAGTGAATTCCTTCATCGCCAATGTAATTTACTGTAATGTTTTTTATTTCGCAGTGGTGACTGTTATCAAGCATAATAGCTTTTTTCGATTTATACACTGTAAATCCGTCAAGTATCCAATAGCTATTTCCTTTCAACCAGATGCCATTGCCTGTTGCTGTGCTGTTGGAGGAAATAATAGTGTTTTTGTTTCCCTTAACGGTGATGGGGTTTTGTGCGCTTCCGTTCACTCCTGCATTAATTGTGAAGCCCCCCGACTTGTTATAAACTCCGCTGGCAAGCTGAATGGTTTGTCCGGGAGTTGCTGCATTCAAAGCATTTTGCAATTCTGTTGCGTTGCTCACATTTACAATTTGAGCACTGGCCAACATAGAAAAAAGGAACAATGAAGAAGTGAAGTAAATTGATTTCATGTAGTAGTAGATTTAAAACCAATCTACAAAATAAATTATGCTTTTCTGCAATCGTACCAGTTAAATTATTTGCAAAGTGGCCTCATCCTCGGTCCTTCTCCAAAGGAGAAGGAAGCCACTGCTTAAAAATGCTTTTCACACCTAGTCACCCTTCTCTTTTGGAGAAGGGATGGGGATGAGGCCCAATTAAGTTTAAAGGTAAAATTGCGGATAATCATTAAATAAATAGATGAAAACAGATTAATGTTCGCTGAAAACGTAATAATTACGGGTATTTACTGAGTGTAAAATTTTCTTTATTCTTTTTATTTTGTTAGTATGAAGGTAAGGTGTTTTACGAAAAATGGCTTCAAGATTACAGCCATCGTCAGCCCTTTGGGGTAATAATTCTTGCTGTTTTTCAAAGAACCTCGTGTGAAGATATATAAGGTTTTGTAGAGGCGCATTACAAAGCGTCTATTTGTCTTTATTAAGATTTTTAGGATGAAAAGATTTGAGGATTGTGCACTTCGTAGAGCCAGCATTGCATCTGGCTTAAAAATGAAAATATTCCTTTTCAAACATCTGACCTATACCTTTTTTTTTGAAAACTACTACTCGCAAATCCTTGCGGCTATTTATTTTGAGTAGTAGTTGCACCAATATAAACTACCGCGAAACTACTCAGGAAAATGTATCAATTTGACTTCAAAAAACGATAAAACTAAAATATGCATTGGGCAGCGAATTAAAAATTTAGAGCGAAATATTTAATTAAGTCGCTGTTACTCTAATTAAGAATTAAACGTGGTGTCTGTCCCTGTTTTCCCATTTTTATTCGATGTGAAATTGGCTAAATTATTAGCGTTTTTTCTGCCTGATCTAGATGACGTTGATAGTGGTAGATTACAAAACGAAGTGTATCTCCTAATCTTAATTTAATGAGTGTTGATATAGAAATATTGGTTTTCACTTTTTGTAAATTAAGGTGTTTTGATTTAGCAAGAAGTTGAAGCATGATCTGCTGATTGGCAATGAATTTATCGATGCAGCTAATATCTAATTGACTATTTATAGGGTTTTTATCTTTAAATGTTTTCATTTTTTGAATTCCATTTTTCTTTGGAAGCATAGACTGTGCAAAGTAATTTCCCAGCATTGCACTTTTAAATATCTCTTGAGCCGTGGTTTTATTTTCTGCTATTCTTTTAGAGATTTCGGGAATGTAGAAGTCATCGTATAGATTAAGATGAGCTATGCATTCTAAGGCGCTCCAGCTTTCAAGGTTCTGTTTTTGATTTAGTTTCTGTTCACTGTACGTTCTTATTTTTTCGCAACGCTCAATATTTGTTTTTATTCGCAACTTTAAATCGAGCAGTAGTTCTTCACTATTAATTTTCATTTTTTTATTGCAATGATAGTGGATAAACATTTTTTAATTCTTGATTCAACTCAAGATTTTTTTATTCTCGATAAAGTCTCCGGTGTCATGCGTAAGTAGGAGGCGATGTATTTAAGTGGTACTTCTTGAAAGAGTTGCGGACTCCTTTTTTGAACGCGTTTGTAGCGCTCTTCTGGCGAATAGGTCAGTAAATCTATTTCTCTTTCCAGTTGTTGTTCAATTAAATTCTCTAAAATATTTTGCCAAAGCTTTAGGTTTCCTTCGTTTTTGTTGATGATCTCCATGAAGCTTTTTTTGTCTATCGCATAAATTTCACTTTGTTTGAGTGCTTGAATGCAAAGCAATGTGCTCTTTCCATTAATAAATGAATCGAGTGCAGTAAATAGTGATTTTTTGTAGGCAAATCGAATGCAGTGTTCTTCCTTCTCACTTTCGATGAATAACCTTAAGCAACCGACTTTAACGAAGTATACGTTTTGATCTTTGGTATTTGAATGTTTTAAAAATTCATTGCGCTTTAGTATTATTTTCTTTTTCCAGTGAAGGGAAAGTTCTTGTTGTAATGTCTCAACTGGATTCATTTATTCTTTAATGAATTTAATATTTTGTTGTGATGAATTTCTGTAAAAATACAATCCGCTCGACAAATTACCAATATCAATGGTTGTAGCGTTTGCGTTTGTATTTCCTTGTAAAACCTCTTTTCCAAACATGTCGGTGATGCTATGTTGTCCAATGTTTTCGGTCGATATTATTTCAATATAATTTGCTGCCGGATTGGGATACAATTGCAAAATGTTGTAGTTAATACTGGAGATGTTGGTACTCAAACAATTGTTTGTTGCACAAGTTGTAGTGCTAATGTTTGTTAATCCTTTTGAGCCAGGTTTAACAGTGTTGTTGTTACAAACGATATTGTTTAGTGCGGTTTTGCCACCGCTAGAAGTTTGAATATTGATGCCGTAATTGTTGCTAGAAAATGCTTCGCTACTGTTGTTTGTAAAGGTGTTGTAATCGCCACTACCAATAATTTGCACATGTGTTTGATAGGCGTCGGTTAGTGTTGTGGTTCCCGAATTGCATTCTATGGTGTAGTAACTGCCTTTCATGTCGAGCCACGAATCGGCATAGTTTGCTCCGTTTAACCCTTTTCCGTTAAAAATATTGTTGGAAATGGTTCCACCTTTTGTTCCTTCTTTGATATCGATATTTTCTGATGGAATATTGTCGCCAAATGAATTGGCGTTGATAATATTGTAGTTGCATGTATCGGGATTTCCGTAGGTGTAATTTATCCAATTGCCATTAGCAGAACCAACGTAAATTCCTTCGGCAGTACCCGCTGGGCCCGACACAATTCCTACTGAATCGACATAACAATTTTCGACCAAGTTGTAAGAGCTGTACTTGCGCAAATGAATTCCTTCGTCGCCAATATAATTCACAGTAATATTTTTAACAGTGCAATGAAAACTGCTATCCAACATAATAGCTTTTTTCGATTTATACACTGTAAATCCGTCAAGTATCCAATAGCTATTTCCTTTCAACCATATACCATTTCCTGTTGCTGTGCTGTTGGAAGAAATAATCGTATTGTTGTTTCCCTTAATGGTGATTGGGCTTTGCGCGGTTCCGTTTACTCCTGCATTAATTGTGCAGCCACCGGATTTGCTATAAGTTCCATTGGCAAGCGTAATGGTTTGTCCGGGAGCTGCTGCATTCAAAGCATTTTGCAATTCAGTTGCGTTGCTCACATTTACAATTTGAGCATTGGCCAGCAACGAAAAAAGTAGCAAAAAAGAAGTGAAATAAACTGATTTCATGTAGTAGTGGAATTTCAACCAATCTACAAAAAATGAAGTTGAAAAAATATTTTTATTCGTTGAAATTTAGATGATTACGGGGAATTACTGATTCTTTAGTGTTTTTTTTAGTTTGTAGTATGCTAGTGTCCAGATTACTGAAAAGGGAAGTGGAACGAAAAATATTAATGAGAAATCACTGCTAATTTCTTGGGTTAACGCTAAAGAAATAAGGTATATAGTAAAACCTAATAGCACAACTAAAGGGAAAAAGAAAATTATTTTAAATGAATTTTTATTGCTATAAATATTTTGAATGCTACGTAATAACGATAGCAAAAATATAATGGATGTGCTTACTAAATAAATGACTTCGATAAAGTAGACCAGAAAAAGAGCTTGTTTCCCTTCATTGCCATGGGGATCTCCAAATACTGTAGGAACGCCAATTAAAATAATAACTGCGCTAAATAATACTGCATAAAAGATATATTCAAACAGAATTTTTCTTATTTCTTTTTCCATTGTCTAAGCCTTTACTACATTTTTATTCAATTCTAATTGAAATTTAATGGTAGCTTTTAATGCTGTAAAAACCTTAATGATGGTTGAAAGAGTTACATTTCCGGTATGTTTTTCTAATCTAGAAATTTGTGCTTTTTGCACACCCACTAAGTCTCCTAATTCTTCCTGTGTGAGGTGTCTTTCTTCTCTTGCTTTTTTAATGAGTTCACCAATGATTTCCATTTGGAGCTCATGTTCGTAGATCATTCTTTTTTTAGAATTTTTTTTGCCTATTGCCTCATCTTTAATTTCATCGAGGCTGTATTTTTTAAGTTTCTTTGTCATGCAATGTAATTTAATAGTGTTTTAAATATTCTTTCATCATCGCTTTTGCTTTCTCTATTTCGGTTTTTGGTACTTTGTCAACTTTTTTGATGAATCCGTGTGTACAAATAACTAAAGTATTTTTGTTGTTCCTTTTGTCCCAAAAAGCCAAAAGTCGATATTGCATTTTTTTCGATTCGCAACGAAATTCCCAAATATCACTTTCTATTTTTTTAAATACTTTAGGGTCATTTAACACTTTGGCCTTTTCAATGTTAAACAGTAATTTCAATTTTGCTTTCTCATCAATAGAAAGTATGAAAGAACGAGCCTCCTCAAGGAAGTCTACCTCGAATTTATTCGACATAATGTAAAGGTAATTAAAGTTTCGTTAAGACGAAACTATTGTTTTTGAATTATTTAGTTAGTTGGAGCGAAACTAATAATTTCTGCTAAATAATTTGTGCTGTTGGTTTAAGATTATTTTGCTGATTTATCCTTCAATATCAATCTCAACGAAGTGTCTTTTGTAATGTAAGTCCATGCCCAATTGATGAAAATAATCACCTTGCTTTTCACGCTTAGAATCAACATTAAATGCAAAAACATCCAGACAAACCAAGCCATATAACCTTTAAATTTCATGAAAGGTAAATCAACTACAGCCTTATGTTTTCCAACGGTAGCCATAGCGCCGAGGTTAGTGTATTCGTAAGCTATTAATTTTTTATTTTCAAGAATAGCTTTGAAGTTTTTTGCTAGGTTTTTTCCTTGATTGATGGCCACGTTGGCTACTTGTGGATGACCTTTTGGATACAACGGAGTTTCCATGTAAGCAATATCTCCAAGGGCATAAATATTGGCAGCGCCATCTACCAAATTGAATCTGTTGACTTTAATTCTGCTGCGATTGATGATGGCTTTTTCATCTATACCTAGAATTAAATTGCCGACAATGCCTGCCGACCAAATAACGTGTTTTGCTTTTATAGTTTCACCGCTGTTTAATGTCACTATTTTTCCATCGTATGATTTTACAATGGTGTTCGTTTTCACTTTCACGCCTAGTGATTCTAAGTATTCTTGTGAGGTGCTTTTGGCTAAGTCACTCATGGCATTTAAAGTATGAGCGCTACCTTCAAGAAGAGTAATAGTTAAATTTTTGAAGTCGATGTTAGGATAATCTTTAGGTAAAATATTTTTTTTGATTTCGGCAAAAGAACCCGCCAGCTCAACGCCTGTTGGTCCGCCACCCACAATTACAATATTGAGTAAATATTCTTTTTCTTCTTCGCTTGCCGACAGAAAATCTTCGAAGCTTTGCAAAACGCTATTTCTAATTTTGATGGCGTCGTAAGTTGATTTTAGTCCGAAAGCATTTTTTTCTAAATCGGCATTACCATAGAAATTTGTTTTGCATCCTGTTGCAATTACTAAATAATCGTACTTAAAATCGCCAACCGAAGTGTTTATGGTGTTTGCAGAAGTAATAATGCTTGAAACTTCAGCCATTCTTATGTCCATATTTTTTCTACCATGAAATATTTTTCTTAGCGGAAAAGAGATGCTGCTTGGTTCTAGTTGTGAAGTGGCAACCTGATAAAATAGAGGTTGAAATTGATGGTGATTTAGTTTGTCGATGAGCAGCACATCAAACAGTTCGTCGTTTAATTTTTCAATGAAATTGATTCCTGCGAAACCACCACCAATAACGATTACTTTTTTGAGTGCCATAACGATTTAGATTAGGGCATTGAAGGTACTTATTTATTAGCTATTAGTGCTTACTTAGTAAATGATTTTGCATTTGGGCATCAACACTCTCAAAATAGCAATACGGTCTTCTGGTATTTTGTTGCCCGATAAATCGAGTTTTTCGAGAAGAGGCAATCTTGTAAAGCTTTCAGATATAGAGGTGAGCTGATTGTTTTTTAAGGAAATGTATTTGAGGCTTTGCATGTCGAAAATCTCTGTCGGTATTTTTTCTATTTGATTGCTATCGAGCACCAATGTTTGCAAACTAGATAGTGCTTTGATTTCTTTCGGAATAGATATTATTTTACAAGAAGTTATTACAATTTCATTGAGTTGATTGCACGAAAAAAGCTCCTTGGGGAAAGAATAAAAGTTATCGTTGAAAAAAATTACCGATTTAAGATTGTTGAGTTTTTTACATCCAGAACCTAAGCGAAATGTGTCTTTTTGATTGTTTTGAATTTGTAAAATTTTTAAAACTTGCAGATAGCTGATTTCTTTGGGTAAACTATCAAAAGCGGTGTTAAACAAATGCATTTCGTTGAGCTGATTCCAAAACATAATTTCTGAAGGTAATTTTTGTAAAGGATTTTGTGTGCTCGAAAAATAAAGTAAATCACTTAGTTTGAAAATTTGCTTGGGCAGCGAATCGAGTTGGTTGCTCTTTAATGCTAAAACCTGCAATTTATTGAGCTCGCTTATCTTTTTAATCTCTTTACTCAGGTTTTCGTTTTCGCTTTGCAGCTTAAACACTAAATCTTTTTCTTTTAAGGCGTCTGCAAAAGAAGAATAGATTTTGGCATCGAAGGGACCGTACTTATCAAACGGATTTTGCGCCCAGCCATTAGCGATGAGAATAAAAAAAGCGGAAAGTAGAAGAGCTTGTTTTTTCATGTTATGGTTCTCTAGTATAATTAAATTAAAGAGTTCTTAACAATGCTTGTTCAAATAATTTTGCAATTAAATAGTAGAAACAAGTATGAGCGCCCTATTTTTGGTAAATAGCTATTTATAAATTACGCGTGTACTATGAGACAACTCAAAATAACGAAATCAATTACCAACCGCGATAGCGTTACCTTAGATAAGTATTTGCAAGAGATAGGGAAAGTGGAGTTGATTAACTCTGAGGAAGAAGTAGTGTTAGCCATTAAAATTAGAGCGGGCGACCAAGCGGCATTAGAAAGATTAACTACTGCCAATTTACGTTTCGTGGTATCGGTAGCCAAACAATACCAAAATCAGGGATTAACTTTACCCGATTTGATCAACGAAGGTAATTTAGGTTTGATTAAAGCTGCTCAACGTTTTGATGAAACACGCGGATTTAAATTTATCTCTTACGCTGTATGGTGGATTCGCCAGTCGATTATTGCTGCTATTGCCGATCAAAGTAGAATGGTGCGTTTGCCATTGAATAAAGTAGGTAACCTTACCAAAATTAAAAAAGGGATTAGTGATTTAGAGCAAAGATTAGAGCGTGAGCCAACTGTTGAAGAAATTGCTGAGGCGGTAGGAATGGATATAGATGAGGTAGAAGGTGCAATTAGTATTGCTGGCCGACACACCTCTATCGATGCGCCTTTTCAAGAAGGTGAAGATCATGGTTTGTTAGATGTATTGCAAAATGACGATTCGCCAACAGCCGATAAAAAATTAATTTCTGAGTCCTTACATTCAGAGATTCAACGTTCACTTTCTACTTTAACAGAAAGAGAAGCTGATGTGTTGAGAATGTTTTTTGGCATTGGTTTGCCTCACGCCTTCACTTTAGAAGAGATTGGCAATAAACATGGTTTAACCCGTGAGCGCGTTCGTCAGATTAAAGAGAAAGCAATTCGTAGATTGAAACATCACACCAAAAGCAA
The DNA here is from genome assembly GCA_945871895.1 of Chryseobacterium gleum. Taxonomy (GTDB): domain Bacteria; phylum Bacteroidota; class Bacteroidia; order Flavobacteriales_C; genus JAHEZL01. The sequence continues at coordinate 25,835 of CAMBXP010000008.1, forward strand.
GTTATTACGTTCTTATTTAGGATAGAAAAAATTTCAAAATTGAAAAGGCTTGAGAATTTCTTAAGCCTTTTTTTGTGCAAAAATTTCGCATCACTTAGGAAACGATTTATTAAATTATTGTTAAGAATTTCGATTAAAAACGATTTTGATATTGTATTGTTTCCTCTCTATGCCGCTTATACAGTAGGGATTAACAAAAAATAAATATTTTCCATAAAACACTTGACAAACTATGGAAACGTTTTATATTTTTGCGCCACTAGGTTAAAGTTGTAGGATATACTTATCGAAAGCCAAACGTTCTTTTATTACTCAAGTTGTAAGCTAAAATAAGGCTGAGATAATATATCTTATACTGTTGTTTATTGTTTTATTTCCCCTCGAAAAAGCCGCGTGTCCCCCACGTGGCTTTTTCATTTTTATTTGGGTTTATTGTTCATTCCTTAAAAACTAAGTGTACATTCACAGCAAATAAATTAAATTATAATATGGACATTTTTGTAGGTAGCTTACCATTTAAATTAAAAGAAGAAGAATTACAGTTGTTGTTTGAACAACACGGAGCTGTGGCTTCATGTAAAATCATCATGGACAAAATCACTCGTCAGAGTAAAGGTTTTGGCTTTATTACTATGCCAAACGATGAAGAAGCTAAAGCGGCAATTGAGGCTTTAAATGGTTCTGAAGTATTGGGTAGAAATATTGCGGTAAGTGAATCACAAGAAAGAGGTTCTGGCGGCGGCGGCTTTAGCGGCGGCGGCGGCGGAAACTCTGGCGGAGCAAAAGGAAAATTTAGAAATGCAGATAAGCCAAAAGGCGGTGGTGGATTTAAAGGCGGCTTTGGTGGTGGAAAAGGCGGCTTTGGCGGCGGTAAAGGTGGCGGAAGACCAGGTGGCGGTGGTTTTGGTAAAACAGGCGGACCGCGTAGATCGGCTTACTAGGATATAAAGGATGAAATGTAAAAAGCCTCAGTTTTTAAGCTGAGGCTTTTTTATTGCTTAATTCTACCGTACGCCGTAGTAAAATAATTTAATTTATCTTTTCAAAAGCAAGTAGATTATTGGATATTCAAATAATATCTCAATTTCTGTTTTGCTTTGCCTCCAATTCTATGGTAAAATTTAATGGCTCTCACATTGTCGTGAGGTGTTTGCCATTGAATTTGGGTGCAATTCATTTCTTTGGCAGCTTCTTTTACTTTGTTCACCAACATTTCGCCAATTACTTTTCCGCGGTGATTTTCTAGAACGAATAAACAATCCATGTGCAAATAATGCATCGCTTGCCATGTAGAAAACTGCTTTGAAAAAGTAGTGTAAGCCACCATTTCTCCATCGATTACGGCTACATAACAATTTAAAGGGGGCTTTTCGCTAAATAAGAACTGACTTAATTTTTCTACTTTTCCAATTTTGTCGAAATCGTATTTCTCGTATTCTGCGTGCAAGGCACATAGTTCAACCAATTGAGGAATTTCAGTTATTTGTGGTTTGCGAATTTCAATGTTCATACAGCGTTCTTTAGTATTTCGTAAATTAAACCAATTTCTTGGCAAAAAACAAGGCTTTTAGTACTAATTATTTCCCATTTGTTTCTTCGATTTTTCAATCGCTTGATGTAATTTTTGTTGTAATAAATTTTTGCTTGGTAAATCGGTTAAATGTTTAGCCACTTTAATTCCCGATTTGTTTAGTTGCAATAATTCTATTTGTTCATTATTGCCTTCTGCACAAAGAATTAAACCAATTGGAATTTCTTCGTCGCGCTGCATTTCATTTTTTTCAAGCCATCTTAAATAAAACTCCATTTGCGATTTATATCCCGCTTTAAATTTACCTAACTTCAAATCTATCGCTACCAATCTTTTCATCGGGAAAAACTGTAGCGAATTGCATCATTCTACGAATATTTTTCTCGTCAAACCCTCTGCCGTATTGCTTTTCTAATTGTCGTATCGCCGATACGACAATTCGCTTTCCGTAAATTGCACGTTTGTTTTTCAGTACATCTACATTTATTCGTTTACCTATTTTCCAATGCAGGTAAGCCAAGGAGGAGTTTGCTGTGTTGGCAATATACTCTTTACTCTCTTCAATTAATTGACTGATGTCGTTGTATAAAACTTTGCTAGGGTTAATGCGTTTTGTTTTAGCCAAAGCCTTCGGCTTAGCCTTAATTTGTTTTATTTTCATAATGATGATAGTTTAGTTAGTGAGGTGAAAATAGAAAAAATATTCAGCTTGCTACCTTTCATAAAATAGTGCGTTTTATGAATTGCAAAGGGAATAAATAAAAAAAAAGCCGGTTTAACCGGCTTGCTTCAGATTGTTTGTTCTATTTAGCGTTTCATTATCTTAAACGCTAAATTTCGCCCATGCCCATGCATAATTGCGATGTTAATCCAGCTTAGTGCAAATTTTCTAATAGCTCTACTTTGTCATCTCCTCCAAAATCCCAACAATCGGCAAACCCAATTTCTTTGGCCAATGAAGAGGCTAAATCTTTTGCTTCTTTGCTGTTACCTGCACAAAACATATCAATACCATTTCCATTGTAAACCGGATTGATCATATTTTCGAAACCAGTAGAATTAAAGCACTTCACTATTTTTTCTGATTTAATTAAATCTTTCAAGGCATGATAAGCCGTTGGATAAGGTTCGGGACGAACACGTATTGCATTCGTTGTATCAATAATTGTTTTATTTGAAACCTCACCCAATTGAGAAATGAGTTCTATCACGCTATCAGCCGGCGTAGTAATAACAATGACTTCACTCAGCGCACATGCATCTTTACTATTTTGAATTTTGGCATCTGGAATTAATTCCAATGCTTTTTTTGTTTTTGCCGAATCGGGATTTCTAACACCAAATATTACATTGTGTTTTGCTTTAAGGAATCCTGCACCTAAAGCAGAACCTACATTTCCTGAGCCTATGATTGCTATATTAATAACTTAAATTTTGATTCTAAAATACATCAATAATTTTAAGCTTTCCCAAATATTTCTTCTATGCGATTGTAGCGATAATCGAAGATGTGTTTTAGTTTTTTTTCTACTACTAGTTTATTCATCGCATCACCAAGGAGGCCCAAGGGCAATTGATAATGAATGATGTCTACCATTTCTACTCCTTTTGCATGAGGCATTATAAAATGTTCGTGGTGCCATAGTTTATAGGGTCCAACTCTTTGTTCGTCTACAAAGTATTTTCCTTCTTGCACGTGGGTTATTTCGGTGAGCCATTGCATTGGAATACCTAATAATGGTTTTACTACGTATTGAATCATTTGTCCCGAATACATTTTCTCCACATTCTCAGATACTATGATGAATCCCATTCCATCTGGAGTGATTTTCGATAGGTTTTGTGGTGATGAAATAAAGTCCCAAATAGTATTGATACTAGCAGGTATAACTTGTGTTCTATAAATTTTGTTTATCATATCATTTTGGTTTTGTTTAACAAATAAATTAAAAAGTTAAACAATAATACAATATATTTGTCACATGAAAACATCTGTTTATAGAAAAGAACGATTTAATGCTGCACACCGATTGCATAATCCTGCTTTAAGTGATGAGCAGAACAAAGACATTTTTGGTAAGTGTAACAATGCTAATTTTCATGGCCACAATTATGAGATTATTGTTAAAGTAACTGGCTATGTTGATGAACAAACTGGCTATGTGATAGACATGAAGATTTTGCATAAAATAGTACATGAACATATTCTTGAGAAGTTTGATCACCGCAATCTAAACCTCGATACAGAAGAATTTAAAAACGTTAATCCTACCGCCGAGAACATTGCGCGTGTGTGTTACCATATTATTCGTCCTAAAATAGATGCGTCCTTAGACCTTAAAATTTACTTGTATGAAACAGAAAGAAATTATGTTGAATTCCCTGCTTAAGGAGAATCACATTGCATTAAGTGATGATGAAATTGGCGATGAACATTTCAGTACGGGTATTAAGACGCCTTTGCGCGAAGACGCCTTTGTTTTAACTGATGCCGAAAAAATTAAAAAGATTGAGCATCATTTTGAGCAAATCATGCAAACGATGGGCTTAGATTTAAGCGATGATAGTTTGAAAGGAACTCCGCACAGAGTGGCTAAAATGTATATTGAAGAAATTTTTAGTGGTTTGCATCCCAACAATAAACCTAAAATTGCTTTGTTCGACAACAAGTACCAATACAATCAAATGTTGGTAGAGAAAAATATCACATTCTTCAGCAATTGCGAGCATCATTTCGTTCCTATCATGGGTAAAGCCCATGTGGCATATATTTCATCGGGTAAGGTGATTGGATTATCGAAGCTGAATCGTATTGTAAATTATTTCGCCAAACGGCCGCAAGTACAAGAGCGTTTAACTGTGCAGATAGGAAAGGAACTTCAGGAGATATTAGGCACACAAGACGTGGCGGTATTGATTGACGCGCAACATTTGTGTGTATCATCGCGAGGAATTAAAGACCGTTCTTCATCAACAGTGACTTCTTTTTACAGTGGTAAATTTGAGGCAACAGCAACGCGAGAAGAATTTTTGAAATACATACAACTGCACGACTAATGGTTAACCCGATAGATAAAGATAAAACCACGGAAACACCTTCCTTGCTGCCTTATCCGCATCATATAGGCAGCATAGTTGTGAGGCCCGAAGATCAAGGTAAAATAAAGGGAAGAGCTTATTCTGCCATGCAGGAGCAAACGGCAAAACAGTTGATGCAAATTCAAAAACAAGCCGAATTGTTGGCTTCGCAAGCCAATGAAATTAGAAGAAGAGTGGAGGTGAGTGAAAAAATTTACCAAGCTAAAATGTCGTTCGAGCCTTTTATTGCACATACTTATCATTTGTACCAAAGAGGCGATGAGTATGTGTTGATGATGATCGGTCCCGACGAATGGGGGCGAAGCAAGAAAAACAATTTAGAATTTATTTCTTCTGTGACGTTGCTGAGCGACCATACTTGGGAAATAGAATCATAAGTTGTTACCTTTCTTTAGCAAACAAAATCCTTTTCCCTTTTTTTGCATCAAATATTTTTCCCTTTTCAAATACCAAGTTACCATTTACTACAGTGTGTGTGATAGTGCTTTGAAATTGATGATTTTCGAATGGTGACCATCTGCAAAGTGATAGTAAGTTTTCTTTTTCAACTGTGCATGGCGATTTAAGATTTACCAAAACCAAGTCGGCAAAGTAGCCTTCACGCAAAAATCCTCTTTCTTTAATTTTGTAGATTTGTGCTACATTATGACTCGTTTTTTGCACAATTTCTTGCAATGAAATTTCACCTTTGTGGTATAATTCAAACAGTGCTGGCAAAGCATGTTGAACTAAGGGGCCACCCGAAGCGCTTTGCATATAGTTTCCATCTTTTTCTGCACTGGTATGCGGCGCATGATCGGTAGCGATAATATCAATTTTTCCTTCATTTAATGCCCTTAATAAACCCAATCTATCTCCTTCTGTTTTTACCGATGGATTCCATTTTATTTTAGCGCCCAATGCTGCATAATCTTGATCAGAAAAATACAAATGATGAACGCAAGCTTCTGCTGTTATTCTTTTGGTTTCAATGCTTTCCGAAGTAAATAACTGAGCTTCTGCTGCAGTGGATATATGGAAAAAATGCAGTCGGTTGCCATGCTTTTTGGCCACTTCAAGTACCTTTTTAGTGGCACTTACGCAAGCTTCTTCGCTTCTTATTTTGGCGTGTAGATGCATGGGAATATTGTCTCCATATATTTCCCTGTAGTGTGCTAAGTTGGTAGCTATTACTTTATGATTTTCGCTGTGCAATGCCACCAAGGTTTCGGTTCTTGAGAAGAGTTCTTCCATGAATTGTTCTTGATCGCACAGCAAGGCATGAGCATCGTCGAAATAGAGTCCGTCATCAGTAATACCACAAACGTTTTCATTGTTTACTTTCAGCGCCTCTTCAATATTGGTGTTTTTTATGCCCATGAAGAAAGAATAATTTGCCACTGATTTTGCAGCTGCCAAAGCATATTTCTGCTCTAATAAGTCAAGAGTTAAAGTGTTGGGAATAGTGTTAGGCATATCCATGAACGATGTAATGCCTCCAGCAACAGCAGCGCGCGATTCGCTAAAAATAGTTGCTTTGTGCGTTAAACCTGGTTCTCTAAAATGAACTTGATCGTCAATCATACCTGGAATAAGTAAAAGGCCCTCTGCGTTAATTTCAGTGGTTTTGGAGTGTGCTTTGGGCGAAATAGAGGAAGCAATTTTTTCTATGCGCTCACCTACTACCAAAACATCTGATACAAATGTTTTTCCTTCGTTGACTAAAGTGGCATTTTTAAAAAGCTTTGATTCGTTCATGCTATTGTTTTTTTGAGGCTTTCATCAATCGGTTGTTAATGGTTCTTCCTAAATCATATTCTGGAAATTTTTCAACAATGATACATTCTACATTCAAGGCATCAAGCTCGTGCAAGGCAGCATAGAGTTTTTGAGAAGCCTCTTTAAAGTTCCTGTTTTTTGATAACACTTTAAGCTTGTCTTTTTCAATATCAGCAACTGCAGAAGAGAAAGTAACAACACCAATATTTTTATTCTTGAAGGCGGTGAGTGCGCTTTGCAAATCATTCACTAAATATAATTTTGCGTTAGGAGAATAGTGGTAGGGTAGCATGCCAGGAGCCAAAACTTTTTCGCTGCTATTTTCATGGTAAACGATAGAAGGTAAAACATTGATGATGTCTTCTAAAGTGATGGCGCCCAATCGATAAATTTTTGGTATTCCATCTTCAAACCCGATGATGGTTGATTCTAGGCCTTTTTCACAAGTGCCGCCATCGAGAATCATGGGTATTTTTCCATTCAATTGATTTTGCACGTGTTGAATAGAAGTCGGACTAAGGCATCCAAACATATTTGCACTTGGCGCTGCCAAAGGAAAATCTATGTTTTTTAGTAAAGAAATCGTAAGCGCGTGATTAGGTATGCGCATGGCTACCGTCTTAAGATTTCCACTTACTAAATCAGAAATTTTATTGCTTTTTGGTAGAACCAAAGTAAGCGGACCCGGCCAAAATGTTTTCATGAGTTCTTGAGCCTCATCAGGAACATCAATAGCGAAATCTTTCATCATTTCTTTTTCGGCGAAATGAAGAATTAATGGATTGTAGTGAGGTCGTTGTTTGGTTTCAAAAATAGATTTCACAGCCTTCTCACTAAAAGCATTTCCGGCTAAGCCATATACCGTTTCTGTGGGTATTGCTACCAATTCATCATTTTGCAGAAAGGCGGCAGCAGCAGAGATATTTTGAGATACTTCGGTGTTCACTTTTTAGGATTATTTAAGCACGCCAATGGCCCAAAGAACCCCTGCCTTTGCTTTGTTGAATTTAGCTTGAATTTCTATTTGTTTTGTTTGCGCATCGATAAGTGCCATTTCTCTGGCATTTACTAAAAACAAAGAGCTTTCACCCGCGTCGAAATTTCGCTTTTCAGCAGTCAATAAGGCATCATAGTTTTTTACCAATTGCGAGAAGAGCTGCGCTTGCTGTTCTAATACTTTCAATTCATTTTTGTATTGCTCAATTTTATTGCTTTGTTCAACTGTTTTTTGTTCTTGAGCGTAATTTATTTCCAAAAGTTTTATGTCGGCTAATCGTAAGTCGCCTCTTTCTTTTCTCAAGAAAACAGGGAAACTAAAATCAACACCCCATTTGTAATTGTTTGCTGAAAAGTTGCTGAGCCATGCATCGCCAATAGGCTGCGTGAGTAAGTTGTAGTTTACGTTGAGTTTGGGTTTTAGCTTTTCTTGCTTCCAATTTCGTTCTATAGAAGCATAATCGTACTTGTATTGATAAAGCAGAATGTTGGGGTGTTTTGCTGCCAATTGAGCAGAACTTATTTGCAGCGAATCTGGCAAAGCGTAGTTTTTAAAATCAAGTTTATTTTCGCTTATTGGCGTTAAGTTGTTTTGCACTTCTAGTGGCTCTTCTTTGTCGTTCCATAGGTAATTCGACAGTTGCAGCGATGCATTTTTTTTATCTACGCTTGCTTGATTCAAATTGAACATTCGGTTTTGATATTGAATGAACGATTCTAAAGTGTCTATCGCCGGACGGTCGCCTAGAGCGTAGCTTAATCTCACAGCTTCAAAGCGCTGCTTTGCTGCTGAAACAGCAAATTCATACACCAAGTATTTGCGATGTGCATTGTACCATTCCCAGTAAATGCCAAGTGCATTGTACAACAAATCGTTAATTAAATTGAGTTGTTCTGCTTGTGTGCTTTGTGCAAAAACTCGGGCTTGTTTAACCGCAGCTCTTCGTTCATTAATCCAAAAACCTTGCAGCAAAGGCATAGATACTCCAGCGTAAACCAAGCCAGCATTAGGTAGCGTATTTTCGGTGTTAAGATATTGTCCCGAACTTTGGTCTAATCCTACTTTAAAATCTAGTCCGTACCAAGTAGGTATTTTCAATCCATTGCTCCAAATGCTATAATATTGTTTGTCGCTAAAATACTTTTGGTCGATATTCGAAAACAGGTAAGGATCGAAATTACCTCTTTCACTGAGCACAGTGTTTTTCCCTTTGTCAATAAGCAGGTAGTATTGCTTCATTACCGGATGATTTTGTCGTATAATGCTTACAAATTCTTCGGGTAAAAAAACAATTGAACTGTCTTGAGCTTTGCTAATAAATGCAAAAAAGAGAGCTGCTAAAACAACAATGTATTTCTTATTTTTCATCAGCATCTTTTTTGGTGTCGTCTTTCTTTTTTTCTTTTGCAGGAGTGTAATAATCTGGAGGGAAACCATTCAAATTTCTCCATAATTCGTAGCCTATAGGCACGTTTTTCAGCAAGGCGATACCTTGAGCGCCTGCGCCCACGCGCAACTGTTTTGGCCATTCCCCTTCTGCTTTGTTTTCTGCTACCAGCACTCTGTATTTTCCTTCCGTATTGGTGGTGTTGTCTATAGCAGCTACAGTGCCGCCAAAGGTTCCGTAGGAAGCGCCTGGCCATCCTGAAAAAACAACTGAAGGCCATCCATCAAAGATAAAACGCACTTCGTTGCCAATATGAAGCAGAGGTAAGTCGTTGGGCTCAACAAACATTTCTACAGCTAAATCATAATTCGAAGGCATAATGCTAATGAGCGGTTCTCCTTGCTTCACGGTTTCTCCAATACCGCTTCTTAGTGCTTTGGTGACATAACCATTTTGTGGGGCAAGAATATAGTACATACTGTTTCTTACAGAATAATTCATGTAAGAAGTTTGCATTTTAGAAACGGTGGCTTCGGCGTCGTACATATTCGACATCGCCTCGAATTTTTCGGATTCGGATTTTGATAATTTGTCTTTGTACTGGTTGTCGATAGAGCCCAACTCTGCTTTAGCATTTAGTAATTCATTTCTGCTACTTAACAATTTGTTCTCGGCACTGTTTTTCTTAGCCTGCGTTTCTTGCAATTTAAGTTTTCTGCTTTCTAAATCTGTAAGTGATTTTAAACCATCTTCATACAGCTTTTCCATTCTTTTGTATTGGTCTAGTGCAATGTTGTAGTTGGTAAATGAAGCTTGCATATCAATGCTGTCTGTTTGAACTTTTAAGGCAGCTTGCTTCAGGTAGTTTCTAGCTTGTTCTAGTTTTATGGCTTTGGTTTTTATCAATGCATCAATCTGGTTGTCGAGTGATTTTATTTTTTCCATGTAGGCAATCACTGAAGATTCTTTGGCTTTAATTTGATCTTCTGTTCTCGATAACAATTCGGGGTCGAAATATTCATCTTTTATTTCCGACAAGAACAAGATGGTGTCGCCCTTTTTCACAAACTGGCCTTCTTTCACAAACCATTTTTCAATTTTTCCGTCAATGACCGATTGCAGTGTTTGCGGGCGTTGCGAAGGTTGTAAGGTGGTTACCAATCCTTTGGCTCGAATGTTTTGTGTCCATGGCAAAACAGCTACTATCAGCACTATCACAAGTGCCCAAATACCAATTTTCTTTGCCAGTTTTCTTGCAGAATTAGTCGAAAGCATTTGTAGCGATTTCAACTCTTCTGTATGCAATTTATTTTCAATTCTATTGTCTCCTAAATTCAACATATCGTTTTATTTACGCTGGTGTTAAAATAATTTGTTTGTCAAAAATCTCTTTTAAATTCTCGTCGTTTGAAATGGCAATGATGGTTGATTGAGGAATATAGGAGAATATATTTTTAATAAGTTCTGTTCTTTCTTTGATAGGAATAGAGTTGAAGTTATCTTCTATAAGCAATAGTTGCGGAGACGCAACTATTGATCTAGCCAGAACAATTTTCAATCTTGTGGTGGCCGATAAGTTCTTTCCTCGTGGAAAAAGCATCGTATCATATCCGTTGTCAAATTGATTGATGATATCGTTCAAATTCAACAGTCGCATTACTTCCTTCACTTTTTCCATGTCAATATTTCTTCCCAGCAAAATATTTTCGATAAGACTACCCTGAAAAATTTGTTCACCGTTTTGACAGTAGGCTACGTTTTTTCTAAAGCTTTGTAATTGCCAATTTTGAATAGGCAATTCATTAAATACAATAGAGCCTTTGTAGTCATTTCGCATTCCTGCCAATAGCTTAATTAACGCCGATTTTCCAGAGCCGCTCCATCCCGAAAGCATGATTTTCTCGCCTTTATTAATCTTTAAATTAAGTTGAGAAATAGTGGCTTGGTTGGCATCGCTGTATTGAAAAAACAAATCGTTGATCTCAATTGAAACTCCCTTTTTTTCGTCTTCAATAAACTCTGACTTTGTACGTTCTTCATCTAAGGGAATATCTGTTACATAGCCAATTTTTTCTAGGGCAGTTAGCACATCATACATTGTTTCTAGACTTAATATAAGTTTTTCTACAGAATTGAGCACCAAGATGATAATGATCTCTGATGCAACGAACTGTCCGACATTTAATTTTTGGTTAATTACCAAATATCCACCTACCAATAAAAGCACAGCTGCCATGATGGCCTTAAAGACAATCATGTTTGCGTATTGCAGGCGCAGCACTTTAAAGTGACTTTTTCTGGCATACAAATATTCTGTTACCAATTCATCGGTTTTCTTTTCTGGAAATGCAGTGTTTTCTGATGTTTTAAAGGTGTCAAGTGTTCTTCCTATTTCTTCTAGCCAATAGGCAACTTCATATTTGTGCTTTGATTCTTTTAAACTGGTTTTAATTCCTGCCGGACCCAGTAAACGAAATATAAGATAGATAGAAAGCAATAGGAAGCAGCTAAAGAAAATGAAGAAAGGGTGGTAGAAGGATAGTAGCAGCAATCCGAATATAATTTGAAGCGACGCAGCAGAAAAATCTATCAATATTTTTGAAATTCCTTTTTGTACAGTAAGGGTATCGAAAAAGCGATTGACCAATTCGGGTAAATGATATTTTTGAACAGCATTGCTTTTCATTCTTGGCAAGCGGTAGGCAAATTCAAACGCAGAATGCGCGAATATTCTCTGTTGTAAATTCTCTGTTACCGTGAGAAGTAGAATTTGCAAAAAGCCTGCAAGAACTATTCCTGCCACTACCAAAATAACCAATACTATCCATGATGTTGATATTTGCGCCGCCGTAATGAAATTCATGATGGACTGTATGCCTAATGGCAGCGATAAACTAACTGCGCCCGCAACTGCGGCATACAGATAGACGCTCATTACATCTTGTTTGTTTAATTTCAATAAATGAATAAAGCGAAGAATCGGATTGGCATTTTTATTTTCCACGTGTTATTTTTTTAGTGTATCAAAAACCATTTTCTCTAAGAAATCTAGTAGCAATAGGTCGTCTTTATCTTTAGAGAAATCGGTTAGGGCCGGTAAATTTAATTTGAAAAATTTTTGAGCGTGCGACATTTCCAATAATGTACTAGCCAAGGAATGCGGGTATTTGTATTTGGGGTTGACTTCTAAAATGACATTAGAAATTCTGGCGCACAAATCTTTGTAAGGTTTGAATAGTCGGTCTTTATTGTCGTTGCTCACGTTTCGGGTTAAGTACGATTTCGATCCTTCATACATCACCAAGTCGAATACCTCTTTCTCTTCAATGTATACGTCGGTAAAATCATTCGCAGCCGGAATCACCAGTGCCGAAATTACTTTCTTTATTTTTTCCTTGGGGTCGCTAATGTTATTTAGCTGAATCATTACTTTATATTCAAGGTAGGTCCAATACCAATTCACTAAATAAACCAAAAGGCGGTGCTTGTTCTCAAAATATCGATAGATAGTAGCCTCTGTAGTTTCTATTTTTTGGGCTAATTTTTTAAAGGTAAAATCTTCAAAACCTAAGTTGTTAATTAATTTAAGTCCTTCAGTAACAATTTTTCTGCCTAAAACTGATTCTTCGGGATTCTTTAAAAACAACTTCTCATTAAGTATAATTCTAAGCGACAATTCCATTGAAACAATTATTTAGGTAAATATAGCAACTATAAAGCAACGATATTATAGATATTTTCAATACCATAATAAATAATAGTATTACTATCACCTATGAATATTATGCTATCTTTACTAAAAATGTATTTATGAAAGCTATTTTAGATCCTGTTGTACTGTTTTTTATTCTGGGGGCGGTGGCCGGACTCCTAAAATCTGATTTGCGTGTTCCGCAATCTTTTTACAATACCATAAGTCTTTATTTGTTGATTTCCATTGGAATTAAAGGGGGTATTGAATTGTATCATTCTGATGCTGATAGTGTGGTGATTCCTATTTTGGCTACCCTTTTATTAGGTGTGCTTATCACAAACTTAGCTAAGTTCATGCTTGATAAAACCAATAAATTTAAAACTGCCGATGCCATTTCTATCGCTACTCATTATGGCTCTGTTAGTGCGGTTACTTTTGCGGTTGTAATATCGTATGTGAAAAGTCAGGGTATCGCCTACGAAAACTATATGACAGTGTTGCTGGTGATGTTAGAAATTCCAGCAATCATTACAGGGGTGATTTTAGCTGCTAAAGCATCTAACAAAGCAAACAATAACATTGGCGTAATAATTAAGGAAGTGTTTTTAGGTAAAAGTATTTTACTAATTGTGGGTGGTATATTTATAGGATATACTGTGGGGTACACCGACAACAAACAAATTAATTTTTTCTTCTTCGATTTGTTTAAAGGATTTCTTTGCTTGTTCATGTTGGAGATGGGTATCATCACTTCAGAAAGAATTAAAGATTTAAAAAAGGTAGGTCTAACCTTGATTGCGTTTGGTGTGGTGATGCCTCTCATCTCCGCAACTTTGGGTATTTTAACAGGTGTGTTTTGTGGCTTGTCGCAAGGAGGCACTACCATACTGGCGGCAATGGCAGCAAGTGCCTCATATATTGCGGCTCCAGCAGCCATGCGTTTGGCTTTGCCTGAGGCCAATCCAACGTTCTCGCTTACTGCCGCTTTAGGTATTACATTTCCTTTCAATGTGATTTTAGGAATACCATTGTATAGTTATTTAACTGCCTTGTTTTATTAAAAGTTTAAATATGGAAACTACAATTTTTAACAACAGAAAAGCTTTATTGGTAACCATGCATGGCAAAGAGTTGGCTATTGCACCTTTTTTAAAGAAAGAATTTAATATCGATCTAGAAGTAAGCAAAGGTATTGATACCGATCAGTTTGGTTCTTTTAGCGGCGAAGTAGATAGAAAGGTGAGTCCGCAATTAGCCGCCCAACAAAAGATATTTGCAGCTTGGAACAACTATGATCACGACATATTAATAGCCAGCGAAGGATCTTTTTTTCCACACCCAAGCAATCCATTTTTAAATGTAAATAACGAATACTTAATTCTAATGGATAGAAGCAATAAAGTGGCTGTTGATGCGCAGTGGAATAGCTATGACATAAAATACTTTAAGCAGACTTTTGATAGCGAAGATTCGGCTTTCGACTTTTGCATCAAGAATGATTTTCCGCAGTATGGTGTTATTCTAAAAACCAACATGAATTCAAACAATCCATTGGTGATGAAAGATATTGCTACTGAAAATAGTTTAAAGGCGGCTTTGCGCATACTTTTTGTGCAATCCAATTTAGGTGAAGTGGAAATAGAGAGTGATATGAGGGCTCACAGAAATCCAAAACGCATGCATAATATTTCTATCACTGCGCATCATTTGATAACCAATATGAAAAGTCAGTGTCCTAAATGTTTAGAATTGGGTTATTCCATTAAGTCTAGTGTTTCTGGTCTAGGTTGTTCATTGTGCGGTTTTCCTACATCTGAAACAAAGGGATATTTGTACGCTTGTAAAAGTTGTACGCATGAAGAATTGAAATTAGTAGAAAAGCCAGCTAAAGCTGAACCAACTTACTGTTTACATTGCAATCCTTAATCTTTAAAATTAAATCTATGGTATTACTGAGAATAATTTCATCCAATCAAGAGCAGGTTGAAGAAATCGTTAAAACCTTGTTGCAGGAAAAGTTGGCTATTCATGTTACGGTGAAAAATCCAATTACCGAATACTTTTTGTTAAATGGCGAAATACAGCAGCAAACAAAATACATTGTAGTAGCTAAAACAAAAGCCCTCCTGTTTCCTTATATAGAGAAGGTTTTTTCTTTGATGTTTCCAAAACAAAGGCCTGAAATGTATTCATTGGCTATTGTGCACATGGATTGGAGCCAAAAGGAAAAATTAACTGAAGAGTTGAAGAAGGTGTAAAGAAATATCGTACATTTGTTTAACAATTAATGCAGAAAAGTTAAACAAATGAGTGATTCAAATTATACGATCAGTGATCTTGAGACCTTGTCGGGAATTAAGGCTCATACCATTCGAATATGGGAAAAACGATATAGTATTATTTCTCCCCAAAGAACTGAAACCAATATTCGGTTTTATTCTAATAATGACTTGAAACACTTGTTGAATATAAGTTTTTTAAATAAGCACGGTCACAAAATATCTAAAATAGCCGATCTAGATAAAACCCAAATAGCTGAGAAAGTTGGCTCTATCAATATTGTAACATCGGGCAATGAAGAATACATAGACAACCTTATTGTTGCTATGATTGATTTAGATGAGGCTTTGTTTGAGAAAATTTTTAATTCTTCCTTGATCAAATCGGGCTTTGAAAGTACCATTAGCAATGTTATTTTTCCTTTCTTGGCTCGAACTGGTGTGATGTGGCTTACTGGCTCTATCAATCCTGCGCAAGAGCATTTCATAAGTAATTTAATTCGGCAGAAATTGATTGTTGGCATCGACAGTTTGCCTAAATCTTATGCGAAAGATGCCCCAAAAGCAATTTTGTTTTTGCCAGAAAATGAACTCCACGAAAGTAGCTTGTTGTTGTACAATTATATGTTGAGGGCTAGAGGATATCATACTTACTATTTCGGACAAAGCGTGCCATTGGCCGATTTGAAAAGGGTTTTGGAAATTACTAAGGCCGATGTAGTGATATGCGTTTGTACAGCTGATATTAAAGCTAAATTGTTTGCCGATTTGATTGCTGAAATGGAAAAGCTACCTAAGAAATCTAAAGTACTTTTGTCGGGTCGCGCTATCTTTGAAAGTAAAACCAAATTCTCAAAACGATTTAGTATATTTAAGAATCAAGCAGAACTTTTAGCTTTGATTTAAGTGCGTTAATTCAATATTATCTATAGTTATATGGAAGTTGTTTTGTTTAATTAAATTGTATTTTTAGTAAACAAAAAGTATATTCAAAAATAAGGAAGTAAATGGGAAATACTTTAAGAGGTAAAAAAGTTGTTGTAGTTGGTTCAGGATTCTCTGGATTGTCTGCTGCATGTCACCTAGCCAAAGCAGGAGCTAAAGTGCTGGTGCTGGAAAAAAATGAGCAAGCAGGAGGCAGAGCGCGGTTGTTTGAAGAGAAGGGTTATCGTTTTGATATGGGGCCAAGCTGGTATTGGATGCCCGATGTGTTTGATAAATTTTTTAAGCATTTTGGCAAAACTACCGATGATTATTATAATTTAATTCGTTTGAATCCTTCTTATCAAGTGATCTTTGGTAAAGATGATAAAGTGAATATTCCTGCAAACATGCAAGAGTTGTATGCCTTGTTTGAGAGTATTGAAGAAGGAAGTAGTAAGCAATTAGAGGCTTTTTTGAAAGATGCTGCATTTAAATATGAAGTAGGAATGAACGATTTGGTTTATACCTCAGGAAGTTCAATGACCGATTACTTAAACATGAAAGTGTTTAAAGGCTTAATGAAAACCGATATTTTAACCCCATTTTCGAAATATGCAAGAAAGTATTTTACCAATCCTAAGCTTTTGCAAATTATAGAGTTTCCAGTTTTGTTTTTGGGTTCCACACCTAGCAATATACCTGCTTTGTATAGTTTAATGAATTATGCCGATATGCAATTGGGTACTTGGTATCCTATGGGCGGTATGCACAAAATTGTTGAAGCGATGACCAATTTAGCTCTGTCATTGGGCGCTGAGTTTATCTTTAATTCTGCGGTCGACAAAATCATCTCTGAGAATGGAGAAGTGAAGAAGGTTAAGGCAGGTGATACTTTTTACGATGCCGATTATGTGATTGCTTCTGCCGACTACGAGCATGTTGAGCAAAATCTACTCGATAAGGAAAACAGAAAATACGATGCTAAGTATTGGGACAAGCGTGTGATGGCGCCTTCGTGTTTAATTTATTATGTGGGCGTAAGCAAAAAGATAAAAAATTTACAGCATCATAACTTGTTTTTCGATGCAGATATGAGCATTCATGCCAATGAGATTTACACCAATCCGTCATGGCCGTCGCAGCCTTTATTCTATGTTTCTTGTCCGAGTAAAACCGACGCATCAGTTGCACCACAAAACTGCGAAAATCTATTCTTATTGATTCCTGTAGCGCCAGGATTAAAAGATACTGAGGTAATAAAGCAGCAGTATTTTGAGCAAATAATGAAGCGCTTGGAAGAGCATACTGGAGAATCGATTCTTCCATTTATAGAATACCAAAGAAGCTACGCCCAATCTAATTTTATAGAAGATTACAATGCCTTTAAAGGCAATGCATACGGCTTAGCCAACACCCTAATGCAAACCGCTTTTTTGAAGCCATCTTTAAAAAGTAAAAAAGTAAAAAATTTGTATTTCACAGGGCAACTAACAGTGCCTGGTCCGGGTGTTCCACCAGCCATCATTTCAGGAGAAATTGTAGCCACAGAAATATTGAAAACAATTAAAACAAAACAACATGAAGCAGCTATTTGATAAGGTGTCGCGCCAAACCAGCGAGAACATCACCAAAACATACAGCACAAGTTTCTCATGGGGCATTTATTGTCTCGACAAAAAATTTCATGAACCTATTTATGGCATTTATGGTTTTGTTCGCTTGGCCGATGAAATTGTAGATAGTTTTCATGGTTTTCAAAAAGAGAAATTGCTGGCCGATTTCAAAAAACAAACTTATGAAGCTATTGAAGATGGCATTAGTTTAAATCCTGTTCTCAATAGCTTTCAGGAAGTGGTAAACAATTATCATATCGATGTAGAGTTGATTGAAACTTTCTTGCAAAGTATGGAAGCCGATTTAACGCAAACGGTGCATGATGAGCAATCTATTAAAACCTATATTTTGGGTTCTGCCGAAGTGGTTGGTTTAATGTGTTTGCGCGTTTTTACCGAAGGTAGCAATGAGCAGTACCAAGATTTGAAAGAATCGGCTATGCGCTTGGGTGCGGCATTTCAAAAGATAAATTTCTTACGCGATTTGAAAGCCGACTTCAAAGATTTGGGAAGAATTTATTTTCCCGATATCAACTTGAATAATTTTACCAATGAAGATAAGTTGAGAATTGAGGCTGAGATAGAAGAAGATTTTAATGAAGCCTTGATAGGAATTAAGCGTTTGCCTAAAGGTTCTGTGTTTGGTGTTTACACTGCTTACATGTACTACCGAACTTTATTTCAGAAGATAAGAACTTTGCCTTCAGATAGAATTTTAACTGAAAGAATACGCATTCCCAACAACATGAAAATTGGTTTGCTCCTTCACTCCTACTTAAAATACAGAATAAACGCATTGTAATGAAATCGCTTTTTTTCTATATTCTATTTTTGGTAACATTCACGCTTCGTGCTGCTGATTTAGTGGAACTAAGAAATTTGTTATTTGTAGCACCAAACAGCGAGGCTACCACTAAACTAATCATAGAAAAAACCAAATATGCCAATGAAAGCACAGCTGTTTTGATGGGTTTTAAAGCAACCGCAACAATGCTTATGGCTAAACATGTTGTGTTGCCTACTTCTAAGTATGCCTACTTTAATGAAGGTAGAGCTTTGCTAGAAAAAGCAATTAAAGCGATGCCTTATAGCATCGAGTTGCGCTTTCTTCGTTTTTGTGTACAGTGCAATACGCCCTCTTTTTTGGGCTATAACGGTGCTATTTTGGGCGATAAAATTATGCTGATTGGTTATTTGCAATCAAAGGTTTCTAAAGGTGATCTCGATTTGAAAGCCAGAATTAAAAATTATTTGCTTAAAAGCAAAAAGGTGAATGCAGTAGAAAAATCAAATATTAAAGACTTATGAGCACTAAGCAAGATCATGTGCTATTGGTAGATGAACGAGATCATGTGCTGGGCACAATGGAAAAAATGGAAGCGCATCAAAAAGGATTGCTTCACCGCGCTTTTTCTATCTTTATTTTTAACGATAAAAATGAATTGCTTTTGCAAAAAAGAGCCATGGGTAAATATCATTCTGCTGGTTTATGGACCAACACGTGCTGCAGTCACCAACGTTTGGGAGAAAGCACTATGGAGGCTGCACACAGGAGATTACAAGAAGAAATGGGCTTTGATTGTTACATGGAAAAAAGCTTTGATTTTATTTACAAAACCGATTTTACCAATGGTTTGAGTGAAAATGAGTTTGATCATGTTTTAATCGGACATTATAACGGTGATGTTAATTTCAATGAAGAGGAAGTTTGCGACTACCAGTACCTCACTTTAGATGCTGTTCAAAAAGATATGGCGAAAAATGCCGAACAATACACTTTTTGGTTTAAAATTGCCTTTGAGAAAATTCAAAAACAACTGAAATACAATTCTCTTAAAAAATTAAGTGCTTAATGAATATCGCTATTTTAATATTTACTTTTTTTGCCATGGAAGGCGTGGCTTGGCTTACACATCGTTTTGTAATGCACGGCTTATTATGGTTCTTACACAAAGATCACCATCAAGTAGAACCGGGCTTTTTTGAAAAAAATGATGCCTTCTTTCTCATTTTTGCTACGCCTGGATTTTTGCTCACGCTTTATGGAACTTTCAACGATTTTAATGCTGCCTTCTATGTGGGCTTGGGCATTACTAGCTATGGTTTTGCTTACTTTTTAGTGCATGATGTTTTTATTCATCAACGTTTGCCAATTTTTAAAAGAAGCAACAATATTTATCTGCGTGCCATTAGAAAAGCCCACAAAATGCACCACAAACATTTAGGTAAAGAGCATGGCGAATGCTTTGGTATGTTGATGGTACCTACCAAATATTTTATCGAACAGATGAAAGATAGAAAGTCGAAATGATTCCCGATCATTGGTATATATGGCTGTAAATATCGGAGTGTTCATCGTTCCTTTTATTTTTAGTTTTCATCTTAAACTCAAATTCATAAAAATCTGCAAAGCCTTTATTCCTGCCGTTTTAATTACGGGTACTGCTTTCATTATTTGGGATATCGTTTTTACCGACTCATGCTCATTCTCACCAATATCTTGGTGTATGAGAAAATTCTAGCAAAGGCTTAAACCATTTTCCCGATTTCTAGTCTTACCTTTACTTTGTCATGAGATATTTTTTATCCTACATATTGTTTTGCTGTATTTCTTTTGCTCAGGCGCAAAATGCAGCGATTTATGGCGTAGTTAAAGATTCATCTTCTTCTGCATTGATGCATGCAACGGTTAAGTTAAAGTCGGCCAATGATTCGCTTTTTACTAGCACGAATGCAAATGGAGAGTTTACTTTTAGCAATGTTCCTTTTGGAAAATATCAATTGTTGATTTCCTTTATCGGTTATCAAAATTTCAGTAAAGAAGTTTCTTGTTTTCAACCTACAATTGATTTGGGCGCAAGTACTTTGCAATACAAATCACAATATACATCTACCATTAAAGTGGTGGCCAATTCTCCCCTTAAAATTAAGGATGATACGATACAGTTCAATGCCAATTCTTTTAAGACCAATCTTGATGCTTCTGCCGAAGATTTAGTTAAAAAAATGCCAGGTATTACTGTAGAAAATGGAACAGTGAAAGCGCAAGGTGAAGATGTGAAAAAAGTAACGGTTGACGGTAAAACCTATTTTGGTGAAGATGCCAATGCAGCACTTAAAAACTTATCTGCCGATATGATTGATAAAGTGGAGGTTTTTGATCAAATGAGCGATCAGGCCGCTTTTACTGGTTTCGATGATGGTAATTCTTCAAAAACAATGAATTTGGTAACCAAAAATCAATTGCGAAACGGAGTGATGGGTAAGGTGTATGGCGGTTATGGTACAACAAATAAATATGAGTCGGGATTGACCTACCACAACTTTAAAAACGACAGAAAATTATCTGTTTTAGCTTTGTCGAATAACATTAATGTTCAAAATTTTTCTTCCGAAGATTTAACCACCACAACCGGTTCGGCGCCGTCGCAAGGTAGAGGTGGGGGCCGAAACAATGGAGCTGCAAATAATTTAATGACAGCGCAGCAAGCGGGCATCAATAGTGTTAATTCTTTTGGTTTGAATTATAGCGATATATGGGAAAAAAAGATGAAAGTATCTGCAAGTTACTTTTTCAATCAGGGCAACAATGAAAATGTACAAAGTTTAAGCCGGCAGTTCTTCGCTAACAGCGATTCTGCGGTGTTTTACAATGAAGAAGGGACTTATCTGGCTCAAAATTTTAACCATCGCGCCAATGCGAAGTTCGAGTATTTTATCGACTCAGCGAATGCTCTTATTTTTATACCCACTATTAGTTTTCAAAACAACAGCAAAGACAACGCTATTGCAGGAAATGGCAGTATTTTACAGACTTTGCTGAATGAGTCGCAAAATACGTACACTTCTCAATTTACCTCTTATAAGTTAGGTGGCGATGTGTTGTACCGACATAAATTTGCCAAAAAGGGACGAACCATTTCTACCAATTTACATGGTGATTGGAACAATAAGTTGGGAGACAACATGCTTAATGCCATTAACCAATATTATTCTACTTTATCGGCCGATACAGTAAATCAGCACAGCACGCAAAATTCACCCAGCAAAGGGTATTCGGCCAATGTGAGTTACACAGAACCAGTGGGTAAAATCGCACAATTGCTAGTGACTTATAAGTTGGGTTATTCGCAAAATGAATCTCAGTTTAATACTTTGAATTTTAGTGATGCTACGCAGTTGTATTCGGTGTTGGATACTTCATTATCGGGAAATTTTAATAGCGATTATTATACGCAGCAATTCGGACCAACTTTGCGTGTGAATATCAAAAAAGTTTCGTTTAGTGTGGGCGCCGATTATCAGCGTGTGGATATGTTTAACAATCAATCATTACCAGTGTTGAGCGATGTGCAACGTCGTTTTGAAAGTGTATTGCCAAAAGCTTCTCTTAAGTTGAAGTTATCGCCCAGAAGCAATATGAAATTCGATTACAAAACGCAGGTGAATGTGCCTTCGGTAAATCAGTTGCAAGAGGTTTGGAACAACAGTAATCCTCTATTGTTAACGGTAGGAAATGCTGCACTTAAAACCTCTTTTACCCATAGTATCAATGGCCGATTCATGTATCATAGTAAGAAGTCGAAAAGCATTATGGCCTTTGCCATGTTTAGTAAAACCAATAATTATATTTCAAATGCTACACAGTTGGTAACCAACGATGTGGTGTTGGCCGATGGAAAGGAATTGAAACAAGGTACACGTTACTCGCAACCGCTCAATCTAGATGGCTATTGGAATGTGCGCTCTCACTTGGTGTTTAGCACACCCATTAAGTCCTTGAAATTGAATTTCAATGCGAGCACAGGTTTCATGTCAACCGTAACGCCCATTTTATTGAATGGAGAAAAAGGTTTTTCTCAATCGTTTACTTATCCTTTGGGCTTAACTTTGTCAAGTAATATCAATGAAAAAATAGATTTTTCTATTTCTTCTGCGGGTAGCTACAATGAAGTGAGAAATACTCTGCAAATCAGCAGCAATAACAATTATTTCAATGTGTTAAGTACAGCTAAAATAACGTATTCCTTTTGGAAGGGTTTGGTCTTTCAAAGCGAAGTTGCCCATACTTGGTATGCTGGTTTAAGCTCTGCTTTCAATAGAAATTACTTTTTGTGGAATGCTTCTTTGGCCAAGAAATTCTTGAAAGACAATAAAGGAGAAATTAAACTTTCGGTTTTCGATGTATTGCAGCAAAACAACAGCATCACCCGAACGGTTGCCGATACCTATGTAGAAGATTTAAAAAACGTGGTTTTACAGCAGTATTTTATGGCTACGTTTACTTATAAATTTAAGAAGTTGAAGTCGGTAGATACCGAAACGGTGAAATAATCTTTATTTTTTCCCTCAATCCCTTTGCTAGTATTTAGAATTTACTATTTTTGGTGACTTCCATAAAAGGGGAGGAAATTTTTAACCAAAAAACCATCAACAATGGCATTTGATATCGAAATGATTAAAGCGCTTTATGCAAAATTACCTGCAAGAGTTGCTGCCGCAAGAAGTGTAGTGGGTCGCCCACTTACTTTAACTGAAAAAATTCTTTATTCGCATCTTACTGAAGGTGAAGCTACTAAAGCCTATGGCAGAGGTACTTCTTATGTGGATTTCAATCCAGATAGAGTTGCTATGCAAGATGCAACTGCGCAAATGGCATTGTTGCAATTTATGCAGGCTGGTCGCCCTAAAGTAGCTGTTCCTTCTACAGTTCACTGCGATCACTTAATTACTGCTAAAGTTGGTGCTAAAGACGATTTAGCTTTCGCAAACAAAGAATCAAAAGAGGTTTACGATTTCTTAGGTTCTGTTTCAAATAAATACGGTATCGGTTTCTGGAAACCAGGTGCTGGTATCATTCACCAAGTTGTTCTTGAAAATTATGCATTCCCTGGTGGAATGATGATAGGTACCGATTCTCACACAGTAAATGCTGGTGGTTTGGGTATGTTGGCAATTGGTGTTGGTGGTGCCGATGCTTGTGATGTAATGGCTGGTTTGCCTTGGGAGTTGAAATTTCCTAAACTGATTGGTGTTAAGTTAACTGGTAAATTAAACGGTTGGACTGCCCCTAAAGACGTTATTTTGAAAGTGGCTGGTATCCTTACTG
>CAMBXP010000009.1 GCA_945871895.1 Chryseobacterium gleum
GTAGCTACACAACCCGTTGCTGTGTCGCTTACCTTAAGCATGTAATTTGAAAATCCTTTGTTTGGGTAAACAAAAGGACGAGCAATTTGTGAATTGTTTATACCAGTGCTCGGAGTCCAAGAATAAGTGTTGCCTAAAATTTCCTGACTACCTATTTGAATACTGTTACTGCCGCAAACACTAGTGTCGTTACCGGCAAAAGCAATAGGTTGATCAAACAATACCAATGTATCTGTTTTGCTATTTGAACATTCACCATCATTCACATTTAAAGTAATTCCCTTTTTTCCGCCCGATGCATAAACTACACCCATTACATCTTTTGTTGCAGCAGTAAAAGGCACTGCATCCGAATCAAAATTCCATTGGTAAGTCCAAGTGGCATTGCTACTTGTTTTTGTATTAGAGCTGCTAAAATCTATTTTACTTCCTGCACAAAGTGATGCGTTACTACTAAAATCGGCAGATGGTTTTTCACTCACATTTAATATTTGAGTTGCTGTTGCCACGCAGCCTGTAACACTATCGGTTACATTTAACGTTACTATTTTAGATCCTCCATTGATGTAAAAAATATTCATCGGATTTTTAGAAGTATCGCTCAACACATTGGCATAATTACCAAAATCCCACAGAAACGAAACGCCTGTTGAATCGCCGCTGTTAATGAAATCAGTTGGAGTTTCGGTACACAAAGGAGTTGTTGAATTGTTGCTTAAATTAATGACTGGAGTTGTTTTAATAATCAAGGTATCGCTTATCGAAGTGGTGCATCCAAAAACATTCGTTGCATTTAATATGATTCTTTTTGCACCCGAAGATTTGTAGATTATCGGATTGGGCGTTTGCGAAAAAGAAGTGGCATCAAAAGCATCAATACCGAATTCCCAAAAGCAAGTTAAGCCAGGCTCTGAAGTTCCTGTGTAAGTATAATTAACTGGTGTATTGGCGCACACCGAACCTGTTGAAGTAAAAGATGCAACAGGAGACGGATTAACTGTAATTGTTAAGGTTTTACTATCGCTAGCTGCACCACAAGTAGCAACAAAAACCGTATGCTTAATATTGTAACCACCATAATTGGCGTAAACAATGCCTATTGGATTTTCATCTGTAGAAATAGTTGGATTACTGCCTAAGCCAAAAGTCCAGCTGTGAATTACTCCTGTACCTTTGCTTCCTGCGCTGTAAAAGTTAATTCCCTGGCCTTCACACCCTGGCGCCGAAGTGGTAAAATTGGCATCGGCTCCAGCAATTACGTTTACTGTTTGTCGCGCGGTATCGCTCCAAGTGCCGTAACAGCTCGCACCGTCAAAAACAACAAAAGTTATATTTTTTGTTCCGGCACTAGAGTAAGTTACCACTCCTGGATTTTCTAAAGTAGAAGTTTGAGGAGTTGCGCCTACACCAAAATTCCAGAAATAGGTTTTTCCAGCTCCAGTGCTACCAGTATTGGCAAAAGTTACTTTTCCATCGGGAAAACAAACAGAGAAACCATTGAGCGGACTAAAACTTGCTCGTGCAATACCTGCGACCAAAGAACCAGATATGTTCACTGGAACCAATTTAGAAATGAAGGTACTGTCGCCAACTTGTCCGTTCAAATTATATCCTGCAGCGGAATACACTCCATCTTGATTGTCATCTAAAAGCTGAACGGAAAATTCCTTACCCGCAGCAATGGCTACGCCATTATCTAAAAATCCATTGTTAGCAATTCCTCGCATCTGCACAGGCAACAAGCGATTGGTTCCTTTAGTATTGTCGCCCAACTGTCCATAAGAATTCGTTCCCCAAGTCCAAGTGGTACTATCATTCAATATCACCGCACTAAAACCAAATCCAGCCGTTACACTTATTCCTCCACTTATTCCTACTACACTAATCGCTTTTGCTTGATCTATGGTTGTACCATCGCCCAACTGTCCGCTGGCATTTCCACCCCATGTTTTTATCGTTCCATTTGATTGTGCTGCGATAGAATGGTCATTTCCGGCTTCTACAGTAATTACATTTCGAAGAGTATCATTGGTAACATTATCTAAAACAACAACTGGAGTTAATTCTGTTCCTCCAAATAAACCGTTTCCTGTTTGACCTTTCAATGCATCACCAAAAGCGCGCACAGTGCTATCGCGCATCAAAACCAAACTATGGCTACCTCCTGCTGCTACTTCGTAAGCATCTCTTAAAAAACCAATATTTGCCACACCTTTAACCTGTTTGGCTATTAATGCATCGGTGTTAGAATTGTTCCCTAATTGACCATCGGCATTTCCACCCCAAGAATACACCGTTCCATCTTCCATTACAGCAATAGAATGAAAATCACCAGCAGCGATAGAGAAGGCTTTTACACCTGCAGGTAATCCTTTTACTAAAATGGGAAATAAACTTCGTGTATTGCTTCCATCACCAAGTTGTCCAGAATTATTATTCCCCCAAGCCGCCACACTTCCATCACATAAAATTGCAAGGGAATGATTGGCACCGGCTGCAACTGCAACTGCATCGGTTAAGAAGCCTATATTGTTTAATCCTTTAACCCGAAGAGGCACACTGCTTTGATTGCTGGAATTATCTCCCAGTTGGCCTGAACCATTGTTACCCCAAGACCATACCTCACCGCCAACTTTCAAGGCAATTGCATGTTGGTCACCACAGGCTAAATGCCCTTTAAGATTGTTGATGCCACGCACGTTTTTGGTGATAGCCGGACCAACAGAATCACGCACAACATATCCACTTTTATCGCCATTCAAGTAAGCTTTAATGGTAAATAAATCGGTAGTGTCAATTCGTGCTGAATCACTAGAAAATCTAATATAAACAATGGGTTTATTCTTGTCGTAATTTTGAAGAGCATAAGAAGTAAAACGCAAAGTTTGCGTGCTAGTGGTATAAAAATATGTTGGCGATTGCATATAATTTACCGCATTGATAATGGTATCGAAATGCAACTTAGGTTGTTCAAACTTTAATGAAAAATCTAAAGACTCCACATTGATCAAGGCTTCAATAGAAACTGCTACATCAACAGTGCCATTATTAACCCAATGCTTGGTAATATCAAATATAACCTTGTTCTTAGTGGTATCTAACTGAGCCACAGCAGAGCTTGAAATACTTAAAAAAAGTATTGCAAAAATGCAGCGTAAGAGTAGATGAGATATTTTCATTTTTATAGTAAATCTTGAACGCGCAAAGTTCAATTTGCTATGTTACTATAGCATGTCCGCTCTATTAAATAATGTTGATTTAGATGCGTATTTAGTGTTAACTGTCACCAATTATCTGTAAACGCCTCCTCAATATGATTGATCTTTACTTCGTGCGCATTTAATATGATAGATATGATGTCGAAACGCACTTCTTCCTCTATTTGATACTTTTCTGCAAAAATTTGTGCGCCATTGATCAGTTGTTGCTCCTTGTCATCATCTACCGCTTCTTCGGGTTCACCAAAATAATCGGTGCTGCGGGTTTTTACTTCAATGAAAACAATGCGTTCGTCTTTCTCGGCAACCAAATCGATTTCAATTTTACCATAGCGCCAATTGCGGTGATGAATAATATAGCCTTTGTTTAATAAGTATTGAAGCGCCACTTGTTCACCTTGTTTACCAAGATCAAAATGTTTAGCCATGTTAATTAGGTTTGTGCGAAAATAAAAAACTATTCCATAATCAAATGCACGTTATCAATATCTTGATTGATATTTTGCATCAACATGATGGATAAAGATTTTCTGATGACGGCTTTATACTCTTGATAATAATCGTGCGTAAGCAACACATTTCTGCGTGAAGTAATATTCACTATTTCACGCAAATACATTCTTTCTTCTTTCTTCCTTTCTATTACCGATAACAAATCTTTGTAACTCATACTTCTATAAATTTCTGGCAAGTACTTTTTGTCAATTTTATTGGTATCCACTTGACCGCTCATACTTAAATCTACCAAATCCCAGCTGGTGTTTGCGCCCAAATAATTGTTGGATACTTTATACAACAAACGAAATTCCTGACAGTGCATTCCTGTTTGTTTGGCGTAAGCATCTAACTCTAAAAATTTATTTAATTCTCTTTGACCGCGCTCACCATAAGGAATAAAGGTGTTATTGTATTTTTCATTCGCTTCCATTGAAATATCGGTGTTCGATGATTTAATTTCACGTTCCAATGGCAGCACCAAAGAAGGGTTGATATACTGCAACTCCACACCCAACTCTTTGCACAGGCCCATCCAACTATTAATTTCTTCTTGGTTACTGTAAGCCTGGTAATACATCACATGAATAATGATTCCTTTCTTCTTGGCCGCCTTTACGATATCTTTAAAATGCTTAGAATGCAATTTACCATTGCCCATAAAGAAAATGGTTTTGTAACTATTGCTTTCTTTCGACCACGATAATTCATCTATGGTGCGGAGCAAGGCAATCTCAGGAAAACTTTCTAAGGCGGGCTCACCATTCACCATGGCATACATCTCTTGTTGCATGGCATTCATTCTATTGCTTAAATCAGAGACCAATCGAATGTAATTGTTTTCTCTACCAAAACCTATTTTACCATAACACATCATTCCTATGCGAACATTTGGTTGAGGACTATATACAGTGAGATAATGCATCAAATACCACATATTTTGACGCAAGGCATCTAACAAGCCTTTGGTGCTGTAGCTCAAATCGGCGCAAATGGCAATATCTGCTTTTTCATAAACAGTAGCCTTCGTCTCCAATAAGGAGCAACACAATAAAATCAATAAAATAAGCCTCTTCATTGTACTAATTAAACCATTGTAATAAAGCGACTCCTAAGGTTTTTCCTTTTTGGAATTGCTCCGACTTCAATTGTTTTCTCTGGTGATGTGCATCTAAGGTGGACTGTTCCAAACTTATTTGCTGTAAAATCTGTCGTCTTTGTCCCGACTTCAAAGTAACAAAATTTTTCAATTGATCGTCACTTAAATCCTGCAAATATTCGGGGAGTAAGGACATATCGGTAGATGCGACATCGAATTTTCCTTTGTCAAATAAATCGACTAAATCCCAATGTGCATTCATTCCCTGATAAAAAGAAGAACATTTAAACAATAATCTTTCTTCATAAGCACTTTCCACTAAACGCCTAGCATAATGGTCGATACTATCCATAGCATCAAAATTATCTTTCCCGTCTTTACCATAATAAACATAAGTTTCTTTTAGCTTTTCACCTGTATTCACCAACCATTGCGTATCGTAATTTTTATTGAAAATAATATTGTTTTGCTGATTGGTGATGAGTATAAAAGGTAAATTAAACTTCTCCATTGTTCTCTTCCAAGTAGCTAATTCTTTGTCGTTGCTATAGGTTTGGTAATAGATAGCGCGCACAGAAAGTTGATTTTCCTTAGCCAATTCGAGTAACTTCTCCATCTTTTTTACTCTAAAACCTCCATTTCCAATTAACACAATTTCCTTTTGAACAGCGGTGTCTTTCGTCCACAGCGACTGAGTAATCGCTCGTTCCAAAGCATTGTCAATATAGGCATCCGCTCCTTCTGTAGTTTCAGGCAATTTTAGTAAAGCAAAGGTTAGTGCATCAAAACGTTTGGTTAAAGGGGCAATTTCTTTAGTCCATCCCTCCTTCTCCGAAAAAGATTTTCTGCCGTAGGCTATGAGTCCTATTTTTAATGCTTTTTCTTTAGGTAAGGTATTAATGAGTGTCCAAAAATCGGCATTAAACTGCCTAATTAAACCATTTGTACTGCCACTTAAATCGGTACAAAAAACAATTTCCATTTTGTTTTTGTTGTTTTGGGCATTCAACAAAAACGGGAAAAGAAGAATAAAAGTTAAGAATCTTGTCATAGCTAATTCAATATCTGTATTTTTACGCAAAGTATATATATGAATGACCATTTAACGGAAGACTGGAAAAAAGTTGAAGAATTTATTGAAAAAGAATTCGGTCCCGACATCGACATACGCGGTATTTTATTTCTAATAGGTGTGCAAGAATTGGGCAAAGGCTATGTAAAATTTACCAAAGACCAAAAGGTAGAAGTAATACATGTGGCCATTTGCACCTTGCTGAGTCAGTACAACTACTATGAATTTGAAGGAAATGATGAAGAAGGTTGGCCACATTACAAGGAAACTAAGAAACTTCCTTTATTAAAGCCAGGTGAGCAACTAAAAGTAATGAAAGAGGCTATTGTAGATTATTTTAAGGCTAACGGCAATACAACGCCTAATTAACCTTTACTGTAACACTGGTTGTTTTGTACTTTTCACAAGCAATAACGCCAGTACCAGTTTTAGCTCCAGCTGTAACCTCAATAGAAAGCGCAGCTTCAAGCTTTAACTGCACTGAGCAAGTACCACCATTGTCGGTAGTCAAAATCTTTTCTGTGATAAAACCATCTGATGTTGTTGTAAAACCAGCCCCCGCAACAGCAGGAGGTGAAGGAATATACAATTTAACTGTTGCATTAGGTATTGCATCGCCTGTTGCCAAGTCAACTACCTTAATGTTTCCAATGGTTGGGTCTTTAGTACATGAGGCAAATGCAAAAGCTACCATCAATAAAATGGCCCAAGTAGAAAAAAGCTTACTAAATCTGAACTTCATTATAATTGAATATTTATTACCTTCGCCCCGTTAATTTTCAAACTCTCAGTTAAAAACAAATATATAAATATTCTCCTGATATGAAAAAAACATCTGTAATTGTTATTGTAGCTTTAGTAGTAAGCGCTTTCTTATTAATTAACTTTTTACCAAATTTAGGCGGTGAGCCTGGGGTTTACGTGATTGAAACCTCTTATGGGCAAATTAAAGTGCGTTTGTACGACGAAACGCCTCAGCATAGAGACAACTTCATCAAACAAGTGAAAGAAAAGGCTTACAACAAGACCTTTGTGAATGCCATTTTTAATAAACAAATCATTTTAGCTGGTGATATTGAGTCTAAAGAAGGAGCTAGTCAAGAAAGAGGTGGTTCAATCCCAGCTGAAATTAATCCTAAATATTTTCCAAAAAGAGGCGCTTTAGTAGCTTATGCCGATGAAAGAAATCCTGGTAATTCTGTTGATGACCAGTTTATCTTGGTGAAAGGAGAAGTTTACACCAAAGAAAAATTAGTGGAAATGGAGAAAGAACAGTTGCTAGGTACAGTTGCTAAAGACCCTAACAATGCTGCTTTAATGGCAAAATACCAACAATACTATCAAGAGCACAAACAAGACAGCTTAATGGCAATCGATGCTCAATTCCGCGCTCAAGCCGACCAAATGTATGCTGCAGGTTTAGGTAAATTGTTCAGTAAAGAACAAATTGAAGCTTATTCTACTTTGGGTGGTTTCCCTCAATTAGATGGTAAATTCACTGTTTTTGGTGAAGTAATAGAAGGTATGGATGTATTAGAGAAATTGTTGGCCGCTGAAGCCGATCAACAAGGAAAACCAATGGTTGAAATTCCTTTGACTGTAAAAAACGACTAATCTTCCATGAAAGATAAAATTGATGCCCTCTTTGGCGAAATAGAACAATTCGCCATTCAAAATAAAGAGCAGCTTGAAGCTTTTCGTATTCGTTTTTTAGGAACTAAAAATGTGATAAAAGACATTTTTACCGACCTTAAAAATGTTGCTCCTGAGTTACGTAAAGAGGTTGGACAACACATCAATTCACTAAAAAATAAAGCAGAGGAGAAATTCAATGCTTTCAATAGCGAGACCGAAAATTCTCAAGAAAAATCGATCGAGGATTACAGTCGTTCGGGCGAAGAAAAACGTTTGGGTTCTATTCATCCTTTGAGTTTAGTGACCAATGAATTCATCGATATTTTTAAACGTATTGGCTTTGTAGTGGCCGACGGACCAGAGATTGACGACGATTGGCATAATTTCACAGCCTTGAATACTCCCGAAGAACATCCTGCAAGAGATATGCAAGATACTTTCTTCATTCAGCAAAATCCCGATATTTTATTGCGTACGCAAACCTCATCGGGACAAGTACATTACATGGAGAAAAAACAGCCTCCTATTCGCATTATTTCTCCAGGAAGAGTATATCGTAACGAGGCCATTTCTGCGCGCGCACACTGCTTCTTTCATCAAATTGAAGGATTGTATGTTGCTGAGAAAGTTTCATTTGCCGACTTAAAACAAACCTTACAATTTTTTGCCAAAGAAATGTACGGCGAAAAAACAAAAATAAGATTGCGACCTTCTTTCTTCCCTTTTACAGAGCCATCTGCAGAGATGGATGTATCGTGTAGCATTTGCGGTGGAAAAGGTTGTAACATCTGCAAATACTCTGGTTGGGTGGAAATTGGCGGTTGCGGAATGGTGGACCCTAGTGTTTTGCAAAATTGTAACATCGACCCTCAAAAATATACTGGCTTTGCTTTCGGATTTGGAATTGAAAGAATGACCATGATGAAATATCAAGTGAAAGATTTGAGATTGTTTTCTGAGAATGATGTGAGGTTCTTGGAGCAATTTAAGGCGCAAGTGTAAACTCAACACTTCATTCGCCCAACAAATTTTCTACAGATTCGATCACGAGCTCACTCTCGAAACCTTTGCCCACAATATATCTTACAATTTTTCCTTTTTGAATGTAAGGTGTTTCAACTTTTAATTCTTTTAGTTTCTTTTTCGCCAAATCGAGAATGGTTTGCTGGTAGGCTTTTCCATCAATTTCTGTTTTTGCCTTTTGAATGCAATAGCGCGAAATATTTCTTTGCTTGAGTTCCATTTCAATTTTAATCCAGCCCCAATCGTTGTTCTTAAACTTACCTCGCGCAAAGGCTCTGGAAAATCTTTCTTCATTTAAAAAATTGGAAGATATTAAATCGGAAATAATGCCTTCTATATCATCTCGTTGAACACCTAATTTATACAAATCGTTGCGCACCTCCTGCTGGCAACGCTCTTGATAAGCACAGTATTTTTGTGCTTTAAGCAAAGCTTGCCGGCGAGTGTATATTTTCTTGGGGCTGCTCATCTGATAAGATTAAGCACCTAATTTCAAGCAAGTGCTATCTGTCGACTCGATGAACTCGTTTACTTTATGGGCATTTGATTTTAGAATATTAATCAAATTGAGGGTAGAACTATTTCCAACATTGACCCAAATCACTTTAGGCGGTGAACCCAAAAGCATTGATGAATCAAAGTAATCGGAATCTTTAGTAACTATTGTAAGGTGGTTTTCTTTAGCGTATTCCCAAATTTCCGAATCGGTAGAAGTCTGCATTCGAATATCAGAAACATGCACTGATTCAGGAAAATTTTCTGCTAAAGCATTCTTAATTTTATAGGATATATTTTGGTCGAAGAGAAGTTTCATTAATTCACATAACGGGTTTTATCCTCTTTATCGGAAACAAATAGCAGCGCAGCTTCTATATCATTGATGGTTAATTCGGGGTAGTCGGCAATCACTTCTTGTTTCGACATGCCTGAACCCAACCAACTCAAAATATCATAAACAGTAATTCTTATCCCCCTAACACATGGTCTCCCTCCCCTAATTTCGGGATTGATGGTAATTACATCTTTATAACTTGCCTTCATACACAAACGTTTATAAGCAAATATACAAAAATTCATTTTCACACTACTCATCTGGTTCTACATGCACCAAAACATCGGCTATTTCGGGCAATTCTTCTTGTACTTTTTCTTTAATTCGATGAGCAATATCATGTCCGGCTTTTACAGTGATTTGTCCGCTTACTATCGCATGCAAATCTACAAAATAATGCATTCCTGTTTTGCGCACATGACACTTCTCTGTATCGATAACGCCTTCTACTTTCTTAGAAATAATGCGCACTTTTTCAATTACTTCATCGTGTAAATGTTCGTCCATGATTTCGCCCAAAGCCGGACGAAATATCAAATACGCATTATACAGAATAAACACTGATGCAAATAGCGCAGCCCAATCATCGGCACTTTCATAACCTTTACCACCAATCAAGGCGATAGAGATTCCAATGAAGGCAGCAACAGAGGTAATAGCATCACTTCTATGGTGCCATGCATCGGCTTGTAAAGACGAACTATTGGTATCTTTCCCTTTCTTCATTACGATGCGGAAAAATATTTCTTTAACTACAATTATTCCCACCAAAACAATTAAAGTAAAAGGAGCGGGTGCATCGTGAGGAGTTTCAATATTTTGAATACTTTCGTGTGCGATAATTACTGCTGAAGTAACGAGAAATCCAACTACCAAAAAAGTAATGAGCGGCTCGGCTTTACCATGACCGTAAGGATGATTTTCA
The DNA here is from genome assembly GCA_945871895.1 of Chryseobacterium gleum. Classification (GTDB taxonomy): domain Bacteria; phylum Bacteroidota; class Bacteroidia; order Flavobacteriales_C; genus JAHEZL01. Next base: position 10,300 of record CAMBXP010000009.1, read on the forward strand.
TCGGCAGGTTTGTTAGAGTAGCGCAAACCAAATAGCACCAACAAGGAAGAAAAAATATCTGTTGTTGATTCAATGGCATCGGCCATTAAAGCATATGAATTACCGAAAAAACCGGTAAGGCCTTTGATAATAGCTAAGCAAAAATTACCTATGATACTTAGGTAAGTGGCTTTGATGGCTTGTTGTTTTTTGCTTTGCATAAATTTAATTGGCCTCACCCCAGCCCTCTCCTTTGGAGAGGGCTGGGGTGAGGCCCAATAAATATAGGCAAGCTTTTTCAAACTTGCCTATACCTTATATCTACTTTGACTACAATCAGTTCAACTCAATCTCTACTCCGTCTTTATCTAAATAACGCATTTCAATTAAGTCGTATGCATCAAAAGATTGCACCTCTACTTTACCTCCATATTTCTTACCCAATTGCTTGCGAACTGGATTCCAGAAACCCTTGGTTAAGTATGCTGCCACGAATGGATGCGCTGTAACGATAACTTTCTCTTTCTTCAAATCTTGGAAGATATACTTGATATCTGCTTCGATTTTATCCATCATTACAATGCTTGGCTGAACTTCCCCCGTACCCTTACAAGTAGGGCAAACTTCATTGGTTACCACCGCTGTTGCCGGACGAACACGTTGACGCGTAATTTCAATTACTCCGAATTTACTTGGAGGAAGAATGCTATGTTTAGCACGATCTTCCTTCATTCCATCGCGCAAAGCGTTGAACAATTGCTTACGGTGGTTTGGATTCTTCATGTCGATGAAATCAATCACGATGATTCCGCCCATATCGCGCAAACGCAATTGGCGAGATACTTCTGCAGCTGCTTCAAGATTCACTGCCAAAGCATTTTCTTCCTGATTCATCTCGGTTTTAGAACGGTGACCGCTATTGATATCAATAACGTGCATCGCCTCTGTATGCTCAATGATTAAGTAAATTCCGCTTTTTAAAGTAACGGTTTTACCAAAAGAAGTCTTTATTTGACGCGCAATACCTGTGTGTTCGAAAATTGGCAAACGATCTTTGTACAACTTCACGATATCGACATTCTCTGGAGATTTATCCATTAAATATTCGCGCACCTCTTCGTAGACAAACTCGTCATCTACATGAATACTGTTGAAGCTGCTGTTCAATACATCACGCAAAATAGCAGATGTACGACTCAACTCGCCTAATATTCTATCGTTAGGTTTAGCGTTCACTAAATTATCGTGAACCTGTTTCCATCTTTCTAAAACATCGGTTAAATCTTTCTCCATATCTGCAGCTGGTTTATCAGCTGAGTTGGTACGAATGATCACTCCGAAATTTTTCGGTTTAATGTTTTGAATGATTTGACGCAAACGATCGCGTTCTTTCGAATCGCGAATTTTTTGAGATACAGAAACTCTATCAGAAAAAGGTACCAAAACGAGGTATCTTCCAGGGATAGAAATTTCAGAACCGATACGCGGACCTTTAGTAGAAATTGGCTCTTTCGCCACTTGCACTAAAACTTGTTGTCCGGTTTTTACTACATCATTAATAGACCCCGATTTTTCAATCTCAGGTTCATTTTTGAAGTACATTAAATTGCTTGTATTCTCCTTACCATCACGCGTACGCGCTAGGTATTTGTTTAAGGAACGCACTTGCGGACCCAAATCGAAGTAGTGCAAAAAGGCATCTTTCTCGTAGCCTACGTCAACAAAAGCTGCATTTAAACCAGGCACTACTTTACGCACTGTACCTAGGTAAATATCACCTACTGCAAACTTAATATCGCGTGATTCGCGATGAAGCTCAACAAGTTTTTTATCCTTTAAAATTGCAATGACTACTTCGGAAGGAGAAGAATTGATAATTAATTCATTCACTTCGTAAAATAGATTAAGGCGAGACTCCTAAGAAGCTCACCGGTTACACAATATAAACAACGTTCAATGTTGAATGTTTAATGTTCAAAGTTAGCTCACCTTGAACATTAAACATTGAACATTGAACTCAAAAAAAGGACTATTTCCCTTTTTTCTTGTGTCTGTTTTTTCTCAAACGTTTTTTACGTTTGTGTGTAGCCATCTTGTGACGTTTTCTTTTTTTACCGCTTGGCATAATTTTGTTTTTTTAAAGTTATTACTTTAACTGTTTAATAATTTCTTGCACCTCTCTTTTCTGTGTGGAATCTTTAGCAGATTCATACAACTTCACGAAAACCTGTTTCGCCTTAAGTGTATCTTTCAACGCCAGATAAGTTCCCCCTAACTGCTGCATCACTTCTTGTGATGGTTGAACCTCAGCTAACCTCTCCAGATAAGTAACTGCTTTCTCGTATTGTCCGGTTTTAATAGTAAAACCCGACATGAGTTCTAGCGCTCTTACATTTTTAGGATCTTCCTCCAATACTTCTTTTAGGAGTTTAATCCCTGGCATCGGTGCCGGTTGGGTTTGAATGATGTTGAGTGCTTCATCAATCTTCTGATTCAACACTTGCTCGCGATTGGCAACAGAAACAACTTCTGATGAACTTTTCGTTGGCAAGCAATATAAAAGAACGATCACTGCGAAGGCGCTTATAACTACTATTAGTTGTTTAGTGCTCATGCAGTGCAAATACTACTTCTTTTTAGAAGTTACCTTCACTTTTTCTACAAACACTTTAGCCGGTTTAAATGCCGGAATGTTGTGCTCTGGAATGATGATGGTTGTGTTTTTAGAAATGTTTCTACCTGTTTTTTGTGCTCTTTTCTTAACGATAAAAGAACCGAATCCTCTTAAGTACACGTTGTCGCCGTTAGATACTGAAGTTTTAATAGACTTCATCATAGCTTCAACTGTTGCTTGCACTGCTACTTTCTCGATGCCAGTTTTGTCGGCAATCTCATTTACGATGTCTGCTTTTGTCATTTCGAAATATATATTAAATAATTACTTTCTATTTTAGGGGCTGCGAATTTACATTTTTAATTCATTTTACAAAAACCCTTTGCTATTTTTTTTCTTTGTAAGTGATTCAATTTTAATTATTTGGAAAAGTTCTCAAAAAAGGTAATCAACTGGTACCTGCAAAACAAAAGGGATTTGCCTTGGCGAAACACCCGCGATGCCTATAAAATATGGTTATCTGAAATCATCTTGCAACAAACTCGCGTAGAGCAAGGTTTGCCCTACTACGAAAAATTTGTGGCTGCATTCCCAACAATTAAAGATTTGGCGAATGCACCTCAAGACAAAGTGATGAAGCTTTGGCAAGGATTGGGTTATTACAGCAGAGCGAGAAATTTACAATTTGCCGCGCAATGGGTGATGAACGAACACAAAGGGAAATTTCCAAAGGAGTACAATGAAATCATCAAAATGAAAGGCGTGGGCGAATACACCGCAGCAGCCATCGCTTCTTTCGCTTATGATTTACCTCATCCCGTTTTAGATGGAAATGTATACCGAATTCTTTCGCGAATCTTTGGAATACACGATGCAATTGATTCTTCTACTGGAAAGAAAAAATTCATGGAAAAATTGCACGAATTGCTTCCCGTGAAAGAAGCTGCAAATTTCAATCAATCTATTATGGAGTTTGGCGCAATACAATGCGTGCCTAAAAATCCGAAATGCGAAGACTGCATTTTCAAAAATGAATGTTATGCTTTTGCCAATGAGAAAATTGAATTGCTACCCATCAAAGAAAAAAAACTGATAAAAAAAGACCGACATTTCTATTACCTCATTTCGAGCGATGGAGAAAACACCATCATTAAAAAGCGCGCCGACAAAGACATTTGGCATAGCCTTTATGAATTTCCGCTCTTTGAAAAACCCATAGCAACGAAAGAAAAAATCATTTTTCAAAGCGAAATACAAAAGCATTTACTCACCCACCAAAACATCTATTTTCAATTCACTGTGGTGAAAGTAAAATCGCTAAAACCAAAAAAAGATGAAGTGTTAGTGCCACTTACACAACTAGAGGAATTCGCTTTTCCTAAAATAATGCACGATTTCATCGCGAAAAAACTAAATTTGTATCTTCCTCATTGAACATTGAACCTTAAACATTGAACAAATAAATGGCCGGAGTTAATAAAGTGATTTTAGTTGGAAACCTTGGAAAAGACCCCGAGGTGAGGTATTTAGAAGGTGGCACCGCTGTGGCAAATTTTACTTTGGCTACATCTGAAACGTACAAAGACAAAGGCGGAAATCGGATTGAACAAACAGAATGGCATAATGTGGTGGTGTGGCGCGCATTAGCAGAAATTGCAGAGAAATATTTGCGCAAAGGAAGCATGGTGTATGTGGAAGGCAAATTGCGCACCCGACAGTGGGAAGATAAAGATGGTGTTAAAAGATATACCACAGAAATTATTGCCGATAACATGACGATGTTGGGCGGAAAACGTGAGGAAAGTAACAACACTCCTACTCCTCCTGCAACACCTCCACAAAATATTCCTTCTCCTAAAGATGCCGATGATTTGCCTTTCTAAATGGATTTTTTAAACCCAAATATCGTTTCAATTGGTGCTTTGTTTTTGGCGATGATGGCTACATTGATTGGTGCTGCGCTGGTTTCGTCTACAGAAGTAGCGCTTTTCGGACTCAACAGCAGAACACTCGATTTGTTGGAGTTGCGTCACAGTAAATCAGGAAAAATCATTCGCAAATTATTAGAGGAACCCGAAAAATTATTGGCCAACATTTTAATCACCAACAGCCTTTTCCACATTTCCTTCGTTTTTATCTCTACGGCTTTCATTGGTAAATTGGAAAGTTTAGGCATGGCGAGCGTAATTCCAATGTGGGCGCAAATCGTTATCATTTCTATCTTTTTGATTTTATTCGGCGAAATAATACCCAAAGTTTTAGCTACCAAAAAAGGCGAAAAAATTGCCGTATTTATGGCTACGCCAATGCTAGTACTCAACTTCGTTTTAAAACCTTTTTCAGCCTTTCTTTCTTTGTTTCACGGAAGAAAAAAGAAAGAAGAAAAGAAAAGTTCTACTCTTTCTGTAGATGAACTTTCGGCTGTACACGAACTCATTCAAAACAAACAAGGTAGCGAACAAGAGCAAAAAATACTTACTGGAATTTTAAATTTTGGTAACACTGATGTGAAGCAAGTAATGACACCACGCACCAACATTATTGCCTTAGATGAAAGCCATTCATTCCACATGGTCCTGCGAGAAATTCAAGCATCGGGATTCTCGCGTATTCCAATGTACGAAGACAATGTAGACAAAATAACAGGCGTTTTATACATTAAAGATTTATTGCCATACCTCGAAGAAAACGATACCTTTCAATGGCAACAATTTAAACGAAAAGCTTACTTCATTCCAGAGAGTAAAAAACTCGACGATCTACTGAAAGAATTTCAGGAAATGAAAATGCATGTAGCTGTTGTTGTTGATGAGTACGGTGGCACCAGTGGCATCATAAGTTTAGAAGATGTAATTGAAGAAATTGTGGGCGACCTTAACGACGAGTATGATGATGAAAACATTGTATATTCTAAGTTAGATAACCGAAATTATATCTTCGATGGAAAGACATTGTTGGTAGATATGTATCGCATTTTAGACCTAGATGAAACTCTTTTTGAAGCTGCAAAAGGCGAGGCCGATACCATTGCTGGCTTCATTTTAGAACAAACAGGCGTGTTTCCTAAAAAAGACGCCATTGTTGATTTTGGCGGACTCAAATTTAAGATAGATAGTATTGATAAACGCAGAATCATCAGCGTAAAAATCACTTTGAACGATGTTAAATAAACTAGCATTTGCCTCAATATTCTACAAAGCTTTTTGGCTTTTGCCTTTCTACTTTTTACTTCTTTTTCCTTCCTGTGGTGAGCCACCCATTCCAAAACCGATGGGCTACTTTCAAATAGAAATTCCACAAAAAAACGAATACACACATTTCAATGGTTCTTGTCCGTTTGAATTTGATATTTCTACGCAAGCCCGCATCTCTCTGAGTGATTCTATTCACCGTCCGTGCTTCTACAACTTAGAGTACCCGCAATGGAAAGCCACCATTCACTTCACGTATTTACCTGTTCAAAACGACTTGAAAAATCTCATCGACGAAGAACACCGTCGCAAAGAAAAACACTTGCAATTAGCAGCTTCTATCAATGATTCAATTTATACTTTTAGCGAAAAACATGTAAGCGCAACCGTTTTCAATATCAATGGAACAAAAACCGCTACGCCTTTGCAATTTTTTATTACCGATAGTACAAAGCATTTCTTTAGAGGTTCATTGTACTTCTATCACACGCCCAACAACGATTCCATTCAACCTATCATTAAATATATCAAAGCAGATGTAAGAAGATTAATTTCTTCTTTTAAGTGGAAATAAGTGCACAAAAATTTATGTGTAGGCCAATAGTTCCTTCGGGGTGCCTCAGGATGACAAACATAGTAAATCAGAGTGAGAGTGAGTTTTGAGAGTGGCTGTTATCAAGAGGAACGAAGGAACTATAGCCCTATTTTACAATCTTCACTTTTTTCTCATCGCAAACAACAACACACACGAATAACTCAACAAAATACTAGACAACAACAAGTGCACTGGTCGGGCAAACTGAGGAACCTCAAAATACCCCATAATCACACCAGTTGCTATAATCAAGAGCATTAAAACGAGCATCCATTTGGTGGCAAAATGCTTCACTTTTAGTTCATATAAAAAGTACAAAGTAACGCCTGTAATGGCAGCATACACCAAAGAAAAAGAGCGATGAACCAAGAATAGCCATCCCGATTCGTCTATCCACGATTCTCTGATGATTCCGCTAAGGCGTAAATCGTCGAAGGTCTGCCGAACATTGGTTCCCATCACCAATTGTGCGCACAACAAAATCACAGAAGCCATCAACCAATTTCTAATCGATTTTCTTTTGCTTTCTTCTATTTCCAAAGGATCTACTACTCTCGAGCGTACAAAAGCAATCACTATTAAAATTAAAAAGGCTAGATAAAGATGCATGCTTATTTTAAGTGGTTTTAAATTCGATTCTACCACTTTAGCGCCCAAATAACCCTCGAACAAGATGATGATAAACATAATGATGCTACCCCAAAAAACAATAGGTTTTTCTTTGCGGTAAACACGAGAATAGAAAACCATTAAAATGGCCATGATGCCCAGAACTACGCCACACAAGCGATTCAAATATTCAATAATAGTATGCTCGGGTTTATAAATGGCATAATCGTGCTTTTTGTAGGGAGTCCATTGCGAAGCATCAAATTCGACAGATGCCTTAAAATTATCGTTGGCCACTAACAACTTATTCTCGTGAACAATAATTTGTCCGCTTTCAAAAGATTTATTTGCCTCCCAAACCACTTCCTTTTCATCCATCGGTGGAATCCAGTAGCCATAACACTTAGGCCAATCGGGACAGCCCATTCCGGCACCACTCGCCTTCACCAAGCTGCCCGCCATTACGACCAACAACGAAAAGAATAGCGTTAAAGCGCTAAACAACTTAAATCTTTTGTGCGATTTATTCTCCATTATTTAATAGCGGTTACAGTGTAAGCACCTTCGGCAATAGATTCTACAGCAGCTTTCAAATCCTCTTTACTCACTGTATTTTCATCAAAAGTAACATCGGCCTGCTTAGTTTCAAAACTCACTTTAGCCTCCTTCACCCCTTCAACAGAACTAATCTTCTCTTGAATGGTTGGGGCGCAGCTGTGGGCGCACGACATCCCTTCAATGCTCAATTGAGCCGTTTTCATCACGGGAGCCTCATTAGCGCCACAACTGGCGAAAACACTCATAAATAGAGAGAAAGCAAATATTCTGAATAGATTTTTCATCGTATTATGTTTCATAGCCACAAAGTTAAAGGATTAAATCATTTGTTTGATATACTTATTTTATTATCTTTGCCTCCCTTAATTTTAAAAGCGAAATAAAATGTACGCAATCGTAGAGATAGCAGGGCAGCAATTTAAAGTGCAAAAAGATCAACAGATCTTCGTTCACCACCTTGAAGCAGAAGAAGGTAATAAAATTACTTTCGAGAAAGTTTTATTGGTTGATAACAACGGAGCAATCACTGTTGGCGCCCCGGCTGTAAGTGGTGCTAAAGTCACCGCTAAAGTTGTGTCACCTTTAGTAAAAGGAGACAAAGTTTATGTATTCAAAAAGAAAAGAAGAAAAGGGTATCAGAAAATGAACGGTCACCGTCAACAGTTCACCCAACTTCAAATTGAAGACATCAGCGTTAAATAATTAATTAAGTAAGAAACTTTAAAAACAAGTTGAGCCATGGCACATAAGAAAGGTGAAGGTAGTTCGATGAATGGTAGAGAGTCTCACTCAAAGAGACTTGGTATCAAAAAATTCGGTGGCGAGCCAGTTATCGCAGGAAACATTATCGTTAGACAAAGAGGTACAACTCACAACGCTGGATTAAACGTTGGAATTGGAAAAGACCACACTCTTTTTGCTCTAGCTGACGGTGTTGTTAAATTTGCTAAGAAAAAAGGTGACAGATCTTTTGTATCTGTTGTTCCTACTGCAGAATAATAACACATTTATTGTATTAAAAACCCTTTTGGTTCGCGAGAATCGAGAGGGTTTTTTTGTGTTGTCGGGATTAGGATTTTTAGGATAAGACGATTTTAGGATTGGGAGAAAATAGTTAGATTAGTTCTCACAACATCCATAAATCGCATGAAAAAAACACTTACAGTTATTTTTGTATCAATAGTATCTATTCTATGGTTAAGTGCTGGAATAGGGTTTTTCTTTTATGTGGATTCCATGGAATTAAGTGAGAGAAATAAAATAACTGGAGTTATCTCAACATGCGAAACCGTTGGACAAAACAAGATAATTACTAGTCCGAGAGGGGTGATAGTTCCAATAGATCTAGATTCGTATGTTTTCTCATTGGATAAAAGCGATTATATTTTTACAATTCATGATCCTTCACAAGATTATTCCGTGTATGAAAAAGAACTTAAGAAAGGCGATACTGTAACTGTGTATTATAATGAACTTTCAAAGAAAATTGATTACAATGTTTTTCAATTGGACAAGAATGGTAAGCATATAGTAACAATAGACAAATTCAGACACAACATGGGTTTTATCCCTTGGATATTTATTGGTTTAGGTCTTGTTTTTGGTTGGGCAGCCTTTCGAGTATTTAAATCAAAGAAAAAATAAATTGAAATCTTCATTTTAGAAAAGAAGAAACATCGAAGCTGAAAGCTTCAAGAAAAGATTCAGCAAAGTTCGCCTCGCTAAACTTAGCAGAGGTACTGAGTGAGTTGATTAGTGACCCACACTTAAATTTATGCCCTGCCATCACTATTGTGCGCGGGCCATCGCCAAAAGCCGAGCGTGCGGAAAGGCTGTGAACCCAAAATAGAAAGCGGACTAAGGAGCTTTCGTAATTTTGGGAGAGCGCGTTGGCAGGATCTTTTGGCGGAAGATTTTTTGCTTACTTTTTCATCTCTGAAAAAGTAAGTCTTTGCTTCTTTAGAAAAGAAGAACTCCTACGAAGCTGAATCCCGAGAATCGGGACAAGAAAAGATTCAGCAAAGTTCGCTTCGCTAAACTTAGCAGAGGGAAAGTTTCTTATCTTTAACCCTCATAACACAATATAATGCTAGTAGTAAAAGACATCCTCGACAATAAAGAAAAAGCCATCGCTGGCTTGAAAAAAAGAAATATCGCCAACGCGGAAGAATTAATCAATAGCGTTATCGCTTTAGATGCTGAACGTAAATCAGCGATTTCTGAAATGGAAAATGTTTTGGCAGAGAGCAATCAAATTGCGAAATCTGTGGGACAGCTAATGAAAGAAGGAAAAAAAGAAGAGGCTGAACAAGTGAAAGCAAAGGCTGCTGAATTGCGCACCAAATCTGCTACTTTAAAAGAAGAAACTGCTGTAATTGAAGAGAAATTACAAGCACTTTTATATACTATTCCAAATGTTCCAAACGAGATAGTTCCCAATGGAAAAAATCCGGAAGAAAATGTAAATATTTTCGAACACGGTAGTATTCCTACATTGCATGAAGGTGCAGTTCCTCACTGGGATTTATTGAAAAAATACAACCTCGCCGATTTTGAAGTGGGCGTTAAAATCACAGGCGCTGGCTTTCCTGTTTTCAAAGGAAAAGGTGCTATGTTGAATCGCGCTTTGATTAATTTCTTTTTGAGTGAAGCGATTAAAGCGGGTTACGAAGAAGTGATTCCTCCGTTATTGATCAATGAAGCATCTGGTTATGGTACCGGACAATTGCCAGATAAAGAAGGACAGATGTACCATTGCACAGTAGATAATTTATTTTTGATTCCAACGGCCGAAGTTCCAATCACGAATTTATACCGCGATGAGATTATCAACGCAGAAAATCTTCCTATCAAAAACGTAGGTTATACACCTTGCTTCCGTCGTGAAGCAGGATCTTATGGTAAAGATGTACGCGGCTTAAATCGTTTGCACCAATTCGATAAAGTGGAGATTGTACAAATTCAACATCCCGATAAGTCGTATGAGACTTTAGATAACATGGTAGAACACGTGAAAGGACTCCTAAATAAATTGGGCTTGCCTTACCGCATCTTACGTTTGTGTGGAGGCGATATGGGCTTCACCTCTGCCCTTACTTACGATTTCGAAGTATATTCTGCAGCACAAGAAAAATGGTTGGAAGTGAGCTCTGTTTCTAACTTCGAAACTTTTCAAGCAAACCGTTCTAAAATACGTTACCGTAGCGGACAAGATAAACCTCAACTGGCGCATACTTTAAATGGTAGTGCTTTGGCTCTGCCTCGTATTTTAGCAGCCTTGTTAGAGAATAATCAAACGACAGATGGCGTTACTATTCCAGAAGTATTACAACCATTCACAGGCTTCAATAAAATTTCTTGATTTTGAAAAAAGTTAATCGTAAAATATCAATCCTCCTTTTTGGCTTTTTACTTTTAACTTTTAGCTCTTCTTTCGCTCAAGATAAACAACAAGTACAACACAGCCTGGCCATTCAATTCTTCAACAACGGAGAGTACGATAAAGCGGCTGAAGTATTTGAATCGCTTTACAAAAGAAGCAGAAGCGAAGAATACTACGAATACTTGTATCAATGTTATGCGCAACTTAAAAATTACAAAGACGGCGAAAAATTAGTCGATAAAAAAATTAAAGATTTTCCTCAACAAGCCGCGTATCAAATCGATTTAGGTTACATCTTTTTCTTACAAGAAGATGAAAAAAAAGCGACTAAATCTTTTGAAAAAGCGCTTTCACTTTTGCCAGCAGATAATCAAGAAATCATTTTTGTAGCGCGTCGATTTCAAAAAAGAAAACAGGATAATTGGGCGATTCAAACTTATTTGAAAGGAAGAAAACTCATCAACAACGATTATCCCTTCTCCTTCGAATTGGCTGATATTTATAGGAGTCAGAACAAATTCAACGAAATGACCAACGAATATTTATTCGTTTTAGAATATGGCGAACAATACATTGATGATGTTGAAACAGCATTATCAACAGCTATTGGCGACGATTTCGATGGCAAGAAAAAGAAAATACTAAAAGACTTGTTGCTTAAAAAAATACAAGAAAATCCGAGCAACGATTCCTACTTAGAAGTACTCATTTGGGAATACCTTCAAGAAAAAGCTTTTGGTGCTGCTTTCACTCAAATGAAAGCGCTCGACAAAAGGAAAAAAGAAGAAGGATATAGATTGATGACTTTGGCTGATTTAGCGGCTAAAAACAACGATTACGAAACCGCTGTAAAGGCCTTGCAATATGTTATCGATTTGGGTTCTTCAAACATGTATTACCGCAATGCAAAAGCAGAATTATTAAGTGTACTTACACAAAAAATTACCAAACGCTCCGACTACAATTCGCAAGATTTACAACAATTGGAAACCGCTTATAAAAACACCCTCAAAGAATTAGGCAAAAACAGATACACCATCGATTTACTCAAAGATTACGGGCATTTACAAGCATTCTATTTGCATCAAAACAAACAAGCCATCAACACTTTACACGAAGCCATTTCAATACCCGATGCAACAACAAGACAAATTGCCGATAGCAAATTAGAGTTGGGTGATGTGTATTTAATTTCTGATAGTATTTGGGATGCATCACTTCTTTATTCTCAAGTGGATTTAGATTTTAAAAATGAAATTATCGGTCAGGACGCGCGATTTAGAAACGCAAAAATTTCTTATTACACAGGCGATTTTAAATGGGCTAAAGCACAATTGGATGTTTTGAAATCGGCTACCGACAGACTAATCTCCAACGACGCCATGTATTTATCCATTTTAATTACCGACAATACCTTGATGGATACCATCACCACTCCGCTAGAAATGTATGCCCGCGCCGATTTACTCGAATTTCAAAACAAAGATTCTTTGTGTTTACTCACGCTCGATTCATTAGAAAAAGAATTTAAATCGCGCTACAATTTAATGGACGAAGTACAATACAAACGCGCAGAAATTTACATCAAAAAACAAAACTTTACAGAGGCCATAAAATATCTTCAAAAGACTTACGAGCACAAAGATTTGTTGGCCGATGATGCTCTTTTTAAAATGGCCGATTTGTACGAAACAGTATTGAACGACAAAACCAAAGCACAAGAAAAATACCAAGAAATAATTTTCAAATTTCCGGGTAGTATTTACGTGGAAGAAGCACGAAAAAGATTTAGAACTTTAAGAGGAGACGAAAAATTTTAATATGATAATTTACAGCATCACCTTCGCAATAGAAGACGGCATTGAACAAGAATGGATTTCTTACATGAAAGAAGAATACATTGCCAACATTATGGAGATAGGCTTGTTCAACGATTTCCGTTTTGCAAAAACACATCCTGTTTCTGATGTAGACACAGCCTACAACGTTCAATTTCGTTGTGAATCGTTAACCCATTTAGAGCTGTTTGAAAAACAACACGCCATCGAAATAGATGAGAAGATGGTAGAAAAATACAAAGGTAAATTCGGTTCGTTTAGAATGGTATTGGAGGAAGTATAGTATGAAGTACGATTGGAAATACAACGACCCGAAGAAAAATCCGAGAGAGGAAGTCCGTGCTAAAAAACATCTCGGACAACATTTCCTCAAAGACGAAACGGTAACGCAAAATCTTACCAAAGCACTTACCTTTCATCAAGGTTATAGCAGCGTTATAGAGGTTGGTCCGGGTATGGGTGTACTTACAAAATATTTAATGCAAGAACCTAAAATCACCGACTTGCGTGTAGTAGAATTAGATTGGGATTCGGTGGCTTATTTGAAACAAAATTATCCCGATTTAAAAATAATTGAAGCAGATTTCTTGCGCTTAGATTTAGCCGAATTATTCAAAGATAAATTCGCCGTAGTAGGAAATTTCCCCTACAATATTTCCTCTCAAATTTTATTTAAAGCCTTAGATTATCGCAATCAAGTTCCTGAGATAATTGGCATGTTTCAAAAAGAAATGGCCGAACGTGTGGCAGCACCTCCGGGAAGTAAAACCTACGGAATCATTAGCGTTTTGATGCAAGCATTTTACGACATTGAATATTTATTTACAGTAGAACCTCACGTTTTCAATCCACCACCAAAAGTAAGATCGGGCGTAATTCGTTTGAAAAGAAACAATCGCGATACTTTACCCTGCGATGAAGCACTCTTCATCAGAATAGTAAAAACCGCTTTCAACCAAAGAAGAAAAACGTTAAGCAACGCATTGAAAAGTTTGGAGCTAAAAAACATTCCTGAAGAATTTAAAGGCGAAAGAGCTGAGCAGTTGAGCGTGGAGGATTTTATTAGAATTGCTGTACAGAATTCGTAAAAGAATTTCTCGAATTACGATTTACGATTAGGGCACTAGTTCCTTCGGGGTACCTCAGGATGACAAACTTGGTAAGTGCTGCTTGAGAGTGGTTGTCATCCTGAGGTACCCCGAAGGAACTATTGCCCTGCATATAAACTTACTTCACAGATAAAAACAATCCCCCCACATCATCTCTCAAAGAAGCCATTGCATTTTTGCAACTGGCAACACACTTGTCTTTGAGAGATTTTGCGAAGGGACTACCTACTATTTATCCATATTAAAACTGCACTGCGTTGGCATACCACTCTTCTCTTTTACCATAAAATCTTTCCATCACTTCTTCTTCATTTTTCATTCCTTGTGATAAATTTTTAATGGTAGAGAGCGGTAAATTTTCTACATCTAAAATCATTAATCCATCTAAAGCATTGCTGAATTTAGGATCGCGGTTGAAGCCTATGATTCGTGCGTTTTGCGCAAAATATTTTTTGAATAAAACTGGTACACGCAATTTGCCCCACTCTATTTCTTCCACCATTTTATCTAAAGCCGAGAGCGACGTTTGTCCGCCCAAAACATTCGTCATCTCTCGCGCTTTAAGTTTTACTTTAAACTGTTTTTTAGGTGAAACCAAACGTGCAATATCAAAATCGAAATAGTTGTTGTAAATAAAATCGGTCATTAAACTTTTCGATAATTTAGAGTAGCGATTGCTAATGCTAACCGGACCAACAACATATCTGTATTGCTTGTTCTTCATCAAGAAATGCAGAATACCTTTCCACAAACAAAACAATGAAAAAGCTTTTTTCTGATATTCCTTCACCACAAATGATCTTCCTAATTCAATAGATTGAGCAACATACGGTTCGAATTCTGCAGAGAAATGAAACAATGAATTCAAATAAAATCCTTTTTTGCCGTAAGTTTCATAAATCTTATCTCCTTCTCCAATACGATATCCGCCCACAATTTTTTTGGCTTTAGAATCCCAAATAAACAATTGCTGATAATAGCCATCGAACTCATCGATATCTAAACTATCGCCAGCACCTTCACCTACCTCACGATAAGTGATTTCGCGCAATCTACCTATCTCATACATTAAATGTGGAATATGTCGCGAAGTGCTGCAATACACTTTATAAACTCCGGTTTCAAACAAGAAAGCATCATCAGGTAATCCATCAATTTCCTTTTGCAAAAGCTCAGCATCTGTTTCAGAAGTAATCTCCTTTGGCTTTTTAAATTTCAGCAAAGATGCTATGGCAACATTCTCATTCAACACAGAACCTAATGCATAAGTTTTGGCGCGCAAAAAGGTAGATAGCTGATCTACGTTTGGAAATGTTTTTATCTCTTCCGGTGCTATCACATTGCCTATACGCACTTGAATCATTTTATTGGATTTATTCAAGATTTCATGTGGCAAACGAGCAGTTCTTAACTTAGGATTAAGCAAGCCTAGCAAGTGAAACATAAATGAATTGCTACCATGAAAATAGATTGGAATAACAGGAACATTGGCATTCTTAACCATTTTAACTATAGAGTTGCTCCACTCCTTATCTCCCACTCCTTTTAAACCGCGCAAAGCAGAAACTTCTCCCGCAGGAAAAACGCCCAAACAATGCTGATTTTCTATGTGTAATTTCCCTTGTTTTAAGCCTCTAAAACTTGAGCGCGCAGCACTTTCTCCATCAAATGGATTTAAAGAAAAAATCATTTCTTTCATTGGCTCCACATGTTCTAAAAGGAAGTTGGCCATGAGTTTAAAATCTTTTCTTCTCGACATCAATATCTTCAATAAAATCAATCCATCTACCACTCCAAAAGGATGATTTGAAACAGTAATGAACGGACCCTCTGCAGGAATTTTCTTTAAATCTTCTTCATCAACAAAATAGCGAATGTCTAACTGATTAAGAACTGCAGCAATAAAATCTTCATTGTGCAAATAGTAGGTGTCTCTGTACACATCGTTAATGTCGGTAAGCTTCAGCAAACGCATCAACCACTTGTTGATGTTCTCAGGAAAATTTCCTGTTCCCATCGCTTTTCCTAACTGTTCTGCAGAAATTAATTCCATACCTTTTTGTTTGAAATAAATTTACACCTACAAGTTGTGTTTTATGTTAGGGCAAAAACAACATTAGATTAAGGAAGATGAAGTAATTGTTAAGCGAATTATTAATTAGAAAGAAAATCTGTTAGATTAGTAGCCATGAGCATGTATTCATTTTCTAGTGAACAAATAACACCGCTTTTTATTGGTGCAATAATTCTGCTCTCCTCCCTTTTATTCTTTAATGCAGGTAAAACGAAAGCAAGCTTAATACTGCTTTTCATTGGAGCATTGGCACTAGGATTTTTTATGGCCAATCTCGACCCCTATATCATGATGTGGGATGAACAATATCATGCTCTAGTGGCGAAAAACCTTAGTGCAGATATGCTGAAGCCTACACTATATAGTCACCCAATATTAGATTACGATTATAGAAACTGGACAAGCAATCATATTTGGCTGCACAAACAACCTTTATTTCTTTGGCAAATGGCTTTAAGTATGAAATTATTTGGTTTCAATACTTTAGCGCTTAGGCTGCCAAGCATACTATTGCATGCCTTTGCAGCACTAATGATATTTAGAATTGGCAAAATTTCAAATTCTGCAAAAACTGGATATTATGGTGCACTTCTATTTGCTGTTGCTTATTATCCGCTTGAACTACTAGCTGGACATTTCTCTACCGATCACAACGACCTTGCTTTTCTTTTCTATATCACCGCAAGTTTTTGGACGTGGTTTGAATACCAACACACGCAAAAAAAATATTATTTAATTCTTATTGGTTTGTTTTCGGGCTGTGCTGTTTTGGTAAAATGGATGGTAGGTTTATTGATTTACGCCGTGTGGTTTTTAACCCTTGGAGCTAATGACAAACGAAATTGGATCAAAATAAAATCATATCTACCATTGATTATTTCTGCAAGTATTACGCTGGTGGTTTTTGTGCCTTGGCAAATTTATATCTTCTTAAAATATCCCCTTGAAGCTGCATATGAATTTGCGTACAACACCCAACATTTTTTTGAAGTAATAGAAGGACACAACGGTGATATGTGGTTTCATTTTAATGCGCTAAACGATATTTACGGTTCAACCATAGTGGTGCTTATTTATGTAGTTGGGTTAATGTTTTTTATCGCAAAGATGAAATCAAATATTTATCGCATAGCCACAGCATCTGCCATTGTTATTGTATACACATTCTTTACCATTGCCGCTACCAAAATGACTTCCTTTTGTATCATTGTATCGCCTTTTGTTTTTTTAGGATTGGGTTGTTTAATTGATTCAGCGGTTGCCTTTATCAGTACTAAAATAAAATACAAACAATTTGAATATATTTTTAGCACACTTGCGCTTGCAATTGTTGCTCCGTTAGTGATGAATATATCTAAAATTGAACATTACCATACCGACAAATATCCCAATGACAATGGTTTTAGAGAAGCGGAATTACAAGAGATAAAGCGAATTGACAAACTAACTCTACACCTAGGTGATGAGAAATATGTTGTATTCAACTATACGCACTTTAGAGACGTTCAAATCATGTTTTTCACCAACTATATAGCTTACGATTTTATTCCAACAGAAGAACAAATAGCACAAATAAAATCGAAGAAATATAAGATTGCCATTTTAGACGACGGTGCTTTGCCAAAGTGCATAATAGACAAAAATGAGATTGTGAAAATCAAACGATGACAAATCCTTTTGTATCTTCGCCCCATGCATTTCGAAATCAACGAACAATACATCAAAGACCTAAAGCTGGCTTTAGAAGAAGAAGCAGCCTTAAAGGTTAATGAGTTGATTGAAGACATTCACCCTGCCGACATTGCTGAAATTACCAAAAGACTTTCCTTAGAAGAAATCAAAATGTTTTTTGATGTTGTGCCAGGAGAATTAATTTCTGAAACAATTGCTGAACTTTGGGAAGAAGACCGCGAGGGCTTGTTGAACAGTTTAACTCCCGAGCAAATTGCGAAGAAAGCCATTGATTATATGGAATCGGATGACGCAGCCGATTTGATTATGGAGTTGCCTCGCGAAAAGAGAGAAAAGGTGGTGATGCTAATTGACGATGTAAAAAAGGCAGCAAACATTGTCGACCTTTTAAATTATCCCGAAGATTCTGCAGGTGGTTTAATGGCGAAGGAGTTGTTCAAGGTAGACATCAATTGGGATGTGCTAGAATGTGTGAAAGAATTGCGCAAGCAAGCAGAACATATCGAAACCATTCACACTGTTTATGTAGTGGATGAAAACAACAAATTGATTGGCACTGTTTCCTTAAAAAGTTTAATTCTTACTTCATCAAATACCAAAATTGAAGATGTAGTAAACAGAGATATTATTTCGGTAAAAGCCTATACGGAGAGTTCTGACGTGGCTCAAATCATGGAAAAATACGATTTGGTAGTTCTACCTGTTGTAGATGATTTAAATCGCTTAAAAGGAAGAATTACAATTGATGATGTGGTAGACATCATTAAAGAAGAAGCTGAAAAAGATTACCAATTGGCATCGGGTTTAAGTGATACCGTAGAAGCGCACGATAGCATGTGGACGGTTACCAAAGCACGTTTGCCTTGGTTGTTGGTGGGAATGATTGGGGGAATAGGTAGTGCAAAAGTGCTGGGCATTTTTGATATTTCACAGCATCCTGAAATGGCTGTTTTTATTCCGTTGATTGCAGCAATGGGCGGAAATGTAGGAGTTCAATCTTCGGCGATTGTGGTGCAAGGTATTGCGAATAATTCTTTGAAAGGTCCGATTGCAGAAAGACTCATTAAAGAAACAGGAGTAGCATTAATTAATGGATTGGCTTGCTCCATTATTCTCTTCGGATTAAATTTATTACTTGGTGTTTCTTTAATGGTTTGCGTTACGGTAAGTATCGCTCTGTTGAGCGTAATTATTTTCGCTGCTATTTTTGGTACATATTTCCCTCTATTGCTTAACCGATTTAATGTAAATCCTGCATTGGCCACTGGTCCGTTCGTTACCACTACAAATGACATTTTTGGATTGTTTTTGTACTTTACGATTGGGAATATGATGATGGGGTGATTCCCTCCAATCTATTTTCATACACAGCATTCACTCAGTGCGTCATTGCGAGGTACCCCGAAGCAACCTTATTTCTCAAAATTCAAATTCATCACTATATAACTCTTCCCAACGAAAATTCATCTCTTCAATCAATCTAATTTTTTGTGCTCTAGAGCCTGCCTTAATTCTCTTTTCTTCTATAATAGCCCCATCAACAGTTTCAAAAAACATATAATACACCAATTTATCTACATTGTATTTTGAAGTAAATGAATTTGGATTGACCTTATTCTTATGTTCATATATTCGACTCTTTAAATCTGTAGTTACGCCAGTATAAAGTACGCGATTATATTTATTGGTTAAGATGTACACCCACGCTCCTCGTTCCACAAAATTTAGTTAGTAGCGCGAAGATAAAAAAGAAAAATAAGGTTGCTTCGGGGTACCTCGCAATCACGAACTAAGCTTCATCAGTTTAGAGTTCTATAAACACCAAACGCCAGCATCACCCCTAAGCTATCAGCCGCAATATCCCATACATCAAAACTTCTTCCCAAATGCATTACTTCTTGCAATATTTCAATCAACACACCATAAGTAATTGCAGTAATTACTGTAATTAAAACGGCTTTCTCTTGCACTTTTTTAAATTGATTCTGCGCACTCAAACCGCGCATCCAGAAATAAGATAATACAAGAAAAAGAGTAACATGAATTACTTTATCGAAATGAGGAATAGCCGATTCCTTTTGAGATTGAAAAGGGTACAAACACAAAAAAGCAACTACAAGGGTAAGTACAATACCTTTATAATTACTCTTTAAAAACAATGTTGAACTATTATTCTCCAATTACTGCTTTGTAAGCATCGGCTGAAAGCAATCCAGCCAATTGCGAAGCATCAGAAACTTTAATTTTTATCATCCATCCTTTTCCGTATGGATCGCTATTTACCAATTCGGGTTGAGCTTCAATCTCAGCGTTCAATTCTAACACTTCACCTTTTACAGGCATAAACAAATCAGATACTGTTTTAACTGCTTCAACAGTTCCAAAAACCACTTCAGCATCTAATGTTTCACCAATGGTTGCAATGTCAACATACACAATATCACCTAATTCTTTTTGAGCAAAATCAGTAATACCAATGGTTGCGATGTCACCATCAACTTTAACCCATTCGTGATCTTTAGTGTATTTTAATTCGGCAGGAAAGTTCATTTTTTTGGTTTTTAGTGTTGAGCAAAGATAGATAAAAAGCTAAAAGTAAAAAGCTATAAGCCAAAAGGTTTTTCAACCACTTAAACATTGAACTTTAAACCCGCCAAAAGTCGGGCAGGCATTTGAACCTTGAACGATTAAAGCGTATATCTTAAAGACAATCCGCCATTCCCATTAGAGGAAGGAAATGAGTTAGAAGTAACAGGTTTGTTTAAAGTGAATTCATAAAACAAACGAATGTTTAATTTATCACTTAATACATAATCGGCAGATGTTTTAAGCATCATGATATTTGCGCCATTCATAATGTTATCTGAGCCATCAATTTTATGCACAACGTTCTTACTGTTGGTGATAGATAAATCGGCACGAACATCTAAATTACTTTTCACTTTTTTACCTAAAATTTCAAAAGGCAATTTCACATCTTTAAACTTATATCCTGTACCTGCAGCGATCGTTAAATTCGACATCTCATTGACCGATAAGCCTTGTAAATTAAGTGAAATTGTACGCGTTTTTTTAATCTCTAATTTGGCAATCCAACTACTTTTTAAAGTAGCATCTATTTTAATTAAGGGACTCAAACTTTCACTAATATTTACAGTGTTAATAGTGTACTGAGGTTCAAAACCCGCCGGATTGGTTACAGAGGTAAAACCCTTTCCATCGCTTATAAATGCGAAATTTTGGGTAACACTCTGACTCATTGTACAAGAATATGCATGACTCATGGTGAAAGATTGAAAATGCTTTTTGATGAAGGCCATTTGCATAAATCCATCATAGTTCAATCGCCAGTTAGGCATCGGCAATTTTTTAAACAAACTCAAATCGGAAGAAGCTGCATTTTTACCTATATATGCTGCAACAAACGATTGCAACAATACTTCACTTTGTGTTCTGCCATAACCTTTGTAAAAACCATCGGCTTGCTGCGCATTGCTGCTGTATGGATTTTTAGCTGCCAATCTGCTGGCCACTACTGCCCTATTACTCTTAAATTGCTCGTAAACCGCCGATGTAGCATCAGATTTAGTTTCAAAAGCAGAACCAATAGTAAGTACTGTAATGCTATAAGATTGCATCACAGTATTGGTAAAAGTAGTTACATCGTTGTTCTCATCTAAACGATAATTAAATGCTGAATCGCGATTGTAAGAGCGCGATGCCGTTAACTCAATTCTCATTTTTTTAATGGGCTCGAGGGTAGCCTTTGCGTTCATATTGTTGGTGTAATTTCTAGTGAATTTGGTATTCAACGAATCGGAATTTCTTGTTAACCAACCCGCTTTTGCAGCTTTCTCTAAAATATTGTTTTGTTGCTGTCCGGTTATAAACTTAAACCCTGGAGACATCTGATCTAAATTCAAACCTAGCATTTCTGTTTCAGCATCATAACCTGGCAGAAAAGTTCCATTGGTTTCGGTATAAGTGAACGATGCATTACGCACCATCATCATCATGCGCAAACCAACTTGTGCCAAATCAATGCTAGGTGCTTTTTCTTTTTTAGAAGTGTCGCTACTTACTTTAGGTGGCTTAGAAACATTGTTGTTTATCTTCTTTAAATAAGCCGACTTATTGTAGAAATTCACTAAATTGAATTGCAAATTCAATTGTTTTGAATTGCTATTTGAAATAGTATTGCCTACAGATTGAAATGCCAAAGGAGCCGCTTGCCAATCCATTTTAGCAGTATATTTTACTGTTCCCGTAATCCAATCGGTAAATGGAATTTTTCTGAAAGGAATATCGTAATTCACATCCCAGGTTTGCGTAAAATTGGTGTTTCTACCAAGCTGCTTAAGATTGGTAATTACACTGTCTACTTTTTCTTCTACATCAATTCTTCCTTCAGGCTCATCTATTCTAGCGCGATTTGTAGCACCATACTTAAACTTCAACGATTTGGATAAATCCCAACTCACGTCGTAAGCCCTATCCCAATAAAAGTTTTTATTAAAAACAGGATCTATCAAAAGGATGGCTCCAGAGTTATTTCTAATCATGCTTTCACTGTACATTCTATTTAAATCATTTCTAACGCCAATTCTAGACGGAACTAAGAAAAAGTTGAATTCACGAGTTAATTTCAAATACGGTGTTTGCATTAAAGAGCTCGCTCTTTTAGCAAATGAAGCCTTATCGTCTTTTACCTTTTTTAGCTCTTCTTCGGCCTTCTTTAAATCGGCTGGATTCGATTTTTCTTTTCTCAATCTTTCGATTTCTTGCTGCAATTTCTGCTCGCGCTCTTCATAAGTTTCCAATCTCGTTTTCTTCACAAATCCAATAATTGGAGAATTGATGAAGGGTTGAAAATTTTTGGGTTGATGTGTGAAATTGTAATTCAATGCGCCTTTATATGTTTGAACCACGTTGTAACTTGTATTTACATCGCTTTTAAACACCTCGTTAAAGGCATAGGTAGCATCAAAATTTTCGATATCGTATGGCATTGCTTTCTTCTTTTTATCTGCACTTCTGTTTTTGCGCACGTTAGAAAAATTCATGCTTCGACGACGCTGATAAGTTTGTGTACTGTCACGCACTTTCTTTCTCAAATCGGCATCGGCAATATCTTTAATTCTAATGTCTTGGTCGAGCGGATTAAATTCTTGATTTTGAAAAGATTCTGAATAACCCAAATAAACAGGAACGGTAACATTGTACTTAGCAGGAATTAATTTCCCTAATTCAAAATTAGCTGCTGCATCGTAAGAATTTAAGTAATCTCTTTTGCGCTGACTCACCTTATCGGTAATATTTCCCCAACCTGGTGTGTACATTTTCCCAGAAAGTGTAACGCTACCAAAATCGGCCATTTTTAAAGTTGACGTAGCTGTTGCTGCCCAGCCATTTTGTTGATCAAAACATGATAAACGCAATTCATTTACCCAAACACCTGCCGAACGTATTTCGCCCGACGTGCCCGAGTTACGCACACCTATCATCATAATTTTTACTTGCGAAAGCGTTGGAGATCCTTTCACATAAACGTTATTCTTACCATCAATTACTTTGTATCGCTGATTTTTGAAATGATTCTCGGGATCACTTTCCATACTTTCATTTCGTGCCAACTTAGCATTGGTTAATACTGAAAAGTCGAAGTCGAACAAATTTTCATCAGGCCAAATAGCTTGCTTTGCTGCTTCTGTATTGTTGGCACTTACAGAAGATGGATCGGTAAATTTTAGTGGGATTTCATACTCGTAATAGTTGTCATCAAAATCAGAACCCAAACGCAAAAACACCGACATTTTACCATCGTAATTTTCCGAAGGATCACCTTTGGTTTCGGCGTGAACAAACATTTTTAAACAACCATAAGAACGCAAATCCACATTGGTATTGTAGAAGGCAGCGCGGCTATCACAACCATCTAAATTATCGATATTTAGAAACAAAGCTTGCTCATTCATTAACGATTGTGTTTGCAAGTTGTTCACCCTTTCTACAGGGGCTATGTAAGGAATAGGTTCTTTCTGACTATCCTCTTCAACGTTGATAGAAGTAACCACAAATTTAGTGTTGTCGTCGCTCGCCACAAACTCACAATCACCCTTCATCTGACTTTCATATTTTCTCCAGGTTTCGCGCACCAAATCCATTCTAGCAAAACGCAAAACAACCGGATCTTGCCAACCTTTCATCATAATTCTAATGAAGCGCATAGAACGGAAATCTTGGATACCTCCAATAGCTTTTTCTGGTTCACGAATTGGAATTCTAAAATGAATCCAACGCGCCTCAGGTGATTTATCATAATTATTGATAGATGCCACTGGGTTGGGAACGTAAATATTGTTGATGTAATTGGTTCCCGCCAATTGATCAGCAACTTCTAAGTCTTGCGGTCGCATTGAAATGTGATATTCATAATAACTTTCTCCTTCGCCCATGGTATTGTCGCGATTGATATCTTCAATATCTGGAATGGTAGTAGCCGATTTAATGTAAGTAGAATTTTCATCTACGGGTGAGTTACCACTGGTTCCATTAAAATATTTATATCGATTCAACACCATCTCATTAGAATTGTCGAAATTTTCATCTCTAAAATGAACAAAATTATCGGCTGATGGATCTTGCTGAATATCGCTTGGCACACTTCCAAAATTCTTAGAATAAAAATCTAAATAATTTTGATAAAAAGTTTTCTCGTTGTCATCTGTTAAACCATCTAAACCAACATCTTGAAATTCGCGTGCTGCAGGGTCGTTGTTAAATGCGTTTACAATATTTAAACTGTTGGGCACATAACCCCAAACAGTTTTGTCTACTCCTGATATGTCATTAGCGTTAGTTGGCAATCCGTTTTCAAAAGATTTTCTTGAATCGCTCAACACATCTTCCGATAAATTACCAATATGTACATACAAATCACCACCTTCTTTAGAACCTCCATAAATAGAATAATCGTTTTGCACGCCATCGTAAAAAGGATCCATCATCCAAAACTCCAAAAACTCTATATTTGATGCCTCAAAATCAACTGTTTCAATCTTACGCATAATACCACCCCAGCGAGTTTCAGGATTTTTAAGTTGTCCGAATTTATCTACCCCCGATGAATAAGGGCTGGCAGTGGTATCGAAATTATACTGACCTCTTTCGCTTGGGTAAAATGCCAAATCTAAAGTGGTAATATTTGGATTGATTCCGTTTTGCCCTTGCTTTTTAGGAAATACTTCTGTTTGGTTGATAGGGCGAATAAAATTGTTGTTTTGTTGTGCAGCATCATTCTGCAAATATTGAGGCGTATTGCTGCTGTTATCTATAAATAAATTGTCGATGCTGTACCACGTTAAATTTGCTCTGTTGAATCCCACAGCCAAAGAATTGGTTAAATTTCCTTCGGGAAATAGTTCTGAACGGCCGCGAGGTGTAGAAGCTAAAAACCACGATGTTCGCACTGTGAGGGAAGTATTTGTTTCTGCTCCTTCAAAGTTATCGATGTAAGATTCACCTTGACCAGATTCGCCGTTTGCAATGGCCGATGAGGTGCCAGGAATCAATTGCGCAAACTCACCGTTAAAATCAATGATAGATGTTTCTTTGGTAGAAAGTAAAGGTAATTTATCTATCAACTTAGTAAGCAAAGGTAATTCTGAATGATATTTAGTGTTGAGCCCCCAAATGGTATTCGACATTGGTTCATCGCCCAAATTCACCTTAAAATTGAGAGGCCTTTCTGTGAGATTTAATATAGTTCCACCTATATTAAAATCTTTAGAGACGCGATAATTCAAATTGGCGCCCAACAAATTTTTGGTTTGAATATTAAACAAGGAATTGCTCTCAAGAGCTACCTTAACAGGTGTAGAAGAATTTAAAATTCCTTCGTTGATAATGGTCACTTGGCCCATCATATAATTCACTGTGTAATCTTGGTTTTCTACCAATGTTTTTCCACCCGCTGTTACTACCACCGAACCCTGAGGAACATTAGTTGCATTTAAACTAATCACATTGGAAGAACTCGTTTCAAATTTCACCCAAAATTTGAAACGATTTTTGGCCGGAAATTTAGTTTGTGCCGCTATAGGAGTTACGGTATACAATGAATCAAAACAATATCTATTGGCTACCGATACATCACTTAGCTTATTTCTCAAATACGAACCAAAGGGCTGTCGCACCGGAAAATAAATTCTTCCATTTTGAGCTTTAATAGTAACGCCTTCGATGAAATCGTAAAAACCATCGGAGATTCTATCTTGTTGAATATTGATTTGATCGGCGCCCAGTAATTCTATCCATCGCGTCGCTTTGTTTACACCTTCGTTGATGAAATTAATATCGTTATTGGAAGCTGCATCGGTGTACAAAATTTGCATTTGAAAGGTCTCTTGCTTAATGCCCGATTCACCCAAAGAATAAACATTTTTCATCATCAAATCCCAGGTTGGTATATGCGTGTTGTTTACCTTGTTTCCTTTTAACATTTTTAATATCAAGGCTTGTTTTCCAGTAGCTCCATCGGTTGAAAATTCACCTACCTGATAAACTTGTGTTTGTCCGATTACCGTATACTGAAAAGCCACCGCCAAAATCTCATCAGCGTTTAGCGAACGATTTAAAGAAATATAACCCAGCTGAGGATTAAAAGTAAATTCCTCTGGTTTTAATTTTCGTGCATTTTCAATCTTATTGTATTGTTCTCCATCTTGATATCCCCACGATAATAATTTACCATCGGCATTGGTGAAATTTCTAATATCGGCGCTCGTCACTGCATCTTTAAACAAATTATTTACGTTATTCTCGGGGTAGTAAGAAGGCTGAACCAAAAGCGTGTTATCGTGCGGATTCTTTTCACCAATATCAATTAAACCCACAATGTTTCTCGAATCTTCATTGTTGTTGTTACCCACGTTAGTCATCCAAACCTCTACACGCGTAATTTGCACCGGAGAATTCACAAAAGGCAAATTCGCCAACGCAGTATCATAGCGGTCGGCAAAATAATGCGCTAGAAAAAAGTGGCGGTTCGACTCGTATTGATCGGCTTGTATCTTAAAATCTCGAATTTGAGAACCACCTTGCGTTTCTACAGATTTTGATTCTCCCTTTTGTTGAGTTGCAATGGCCGCTACCGATAACTTACCAAATTGCAATTCTGTTTTAACACCAAATAGTGTTTGGCTACCTTGAATCAACTGCGTTTGCAAAGGCAAGCTAACGTTACCCAATTCTATTTTCTTGATGATGTCGTCTTCGCTTCCTGTAAATTCTAATTTCATTTGATTCTCAAAATCGAAAGTTGATTGCGTGTTGTAATTGGTAGTTAATTTTAATTTGTCGCCTATCGTTCCTACAATGTTTAACTGAATATTTTGATTGAATTGAAAATTGCTGTTGCGCTGACTCCTAACTGGCAAAGCCGGATTTTTAATGGTAGAAGACATCACGCCAAAAATTAACTCTGCAGAACCAGTAGGTTTTATTTCCACTTTATTCGACCCGAAAATGGATGCATCTTTTCCAGGGATTTTCATCGTAGGCAGCAATGGTTTACTTTTGTCGAAACCTTCGTTCTCCACTTTTTCTTTGAAATACTTCTTTTCAGAGGCCTTGTATCGCTCATCCCAATATTGATCGAAAGATTTAATTTCGGTACCTACAATTTCATTGCCCACCTTCTTTACTACTGTATAATTGTTGGTAGCTGGATTGTAGGTAACCTCTTCCTTCAACACCAAAGGATCATTGGTATAAGAAATACCTGTAATGTCTTTTTGCGCTTTCAATTGAGTTTGAACAATAAACTGACACAACAACAAAAACAGCCAAAATGGAGATATATTTTCTATAATTTTTTTCACTTACAAATTCTTCAAAGCTAGTTTAACTAGCTCTTCAACGCTTGCATTTTGATTTTCTGTAATTAATCTTTGAAGCACCTTCTCAACTACCCCTTTATTAAACCCTAACATAAGCAGCGCAGATAACGCTTCATCTCGGCTTGTATTGTGCGATGCAGAAAAAATAATACCCTCGGTATGCTTAGATACTTTGCCTTTCAACTCTAAAATAATTCGTTGAGCCGTTTTTTCACCAATTCCTTTGATGCCCTTCATAGTGGAAACATCAGCAATAGCAATAGCTCCAGCAACTCCATCAGGATCCATAGACGACAAAATTAAACGCGCAGTATTAGCGCCTACGCCAGAAACTGAAATTAACTGACGAAACAACGCTCTTTCAGCTTCATTGATGAATCCGTACAAAGTATGAGCGTCTTCTTTTATCGCCAAATGCGTAAGCAATTTACATGCTTCTACATTGCCAATTTTATCGAAGGTATGCAAAGAAATATGAATGAAATACCCCACTCCGTTGCACTCTATCACAACGTTTGTGGGCGTTTTTTCTACTAGTTTTCCGCTGATGTGGTTAATCATAATTCACTTTGTTTTAACTGTGCATCAACCACCGCAATGGTCGCCATATTCACTATTTCACGCACCGATGATCCCAATTGTAAAACGTGAACTGATTTTTTCATTCCTATTAAAACCGGCCCGATAGCCTCTGTTTCGCCAATTTCCTGAATTAGTTTATAAGCAATGTTACCCGCAGCCAGATTAGGAAAAATCAAAGTATTCGTTTGCTGATCTCCCAACTTGGTAAATGGAAATTTACTCATTCTCAATTTTGTATTTACAGCAAAATTTCCTTGAATTTCACCATCCACACAGATATGCGGATACTTTTCATGCAATATTTTAACTGCCTCTCTTACCTTTTCCGCCTCAGCGCCTTTTGATGCGCCGAAATTAGAATACGACAACATCGCAATTCTAGGCTCAACACCAAACTGCTTCACTGCATCGTAAGTCAGCACTGCTATTTTCACCAAATCTTCTGCACTTGGATCTTGGTTAATGGTAGTATCAGAAAGGAAATAAGCGCCTTTTTTAGTCATCACAATGTACATCCCTGCAATCATTTTATGCTGAGTATCCATTCCAATAACTTGTAAAGACGGACGAACTGAATCTTTGTAATTTCTGGTCACACCAGTAATTAAAGCATCGGCATCACCTGCTTCCACCATCATCGCTCCGAAATAATTTCTATTGCGCATGGCAACTTCCGCTTCGTGCAACGTATAGCCTTTGCGCTGACGCTTTTCGAATAGTTTTTGTGCGTACTTGCTTCTTTGCTCATCAACAGAATGGCTTCTGGTATCTATCATCACCGCGTCACCCAACTCTAAATGATTTTCAGCAATAATTTCTTTGATGATATCTACATTACCCAACAAAATTGGTGTTGCAATTTTTTCATCGGCAACCAACTGCGCGGCCTTCAAAACACTATAATTGTCGGCTTCTGCGAAAACAACTCGCTTTGGATTTTTTTTCGCTTGGATGGTAACTTGTCGCATGATTTTTTTGTCCATGCCCATCAACATACTTAACTCGTATTTGTACTTATCCCAATCTGTAATCGGACTACGAGCAACTCCGCTATCGCACGCAGCCTTTGCTACAGCAGGAGCAACTTCTATTAACAAACGAGGATCTAAAGGTTTTGGAATAATGTAATCTCTACCAAAGCTCAAATTCTTAATGCCGTATGCTTGATTCACTTCATCGGGCACTGGTTCTTTTGCCAATGCAGCAATGGAACGAACTGCAGCCAATTTCATTTCTTCGTTGATGGTAGTTGCATAAACATCTAAGGCTCCTCTAAAAATGAAAGGGAATCCCAATACGTTGTTTACTTGGTTAGGATGGTCGGAACGGCCTGTTGCCACAATAACATCGGGTCTAGCATCAATTGCTTCTTGATATGGAATTTCTGGATCGGGGTTAGCGCAAGCAAAAACAATAGGGTCGTTCGCCATCGCTTTGATCATATCGCCATTCACAATATTTCCTCTTGATAATCCTAAGAAAACATCGCTTCTTTTTAGCGCATCGGCCAATGAAGGAAATGATTTTTCGTTGGCAAAAATTTCTTTGTGCTTATCTAAATCAGTTCTCTGCTTGGTAATCATTCCTTTGGAATCAAACATGTAAATATTCTCCACCTTTGCACCCAAAGCCAAATACAGCTTGGCGCAGCTAATAGCCGACGGACCAGCACCACTCACCACCACTGTTACCTCTTCAATTTTTTTACCTGTCAATTCTAAAGCATTCAACAAAGCAGCACCTGTGATAATTGCTGTTCCATGCTGATCATCGTGCATAATAGGAATATTCAATTCCTTCTTCAAGCGCTCTTCTATCTCAAAACATTCGGGTGCTTTAATATCCTCCAAATTGATGCCTCCAAAAGTGGGAGAAATAGCTTTTACTGTTTCAACGAAACGATCAATATTGCTGGCATCTACTTCAATATCGAAAACATCGATATCTGCAAATATTTTAAACAATAAACCTTTTCCTTCCATCACTGGTTTAGAAGCCAAAGCACCAATATCTCCCAAGCCTAGCACCGCAGTACCATTTGAAATAACAGCAACCAAATTTCTTTTAGCGGTGTATTTGTAAGCATCTTCGGGATTTTCGGCAATGGCCAAACACGGCTCTGCAACGCCTGGCGAATAAGCCAGAGACAAGTCTCTTTGGGTGTGGTAGGGTTTAGATGGAATTACTTCGATTTTTCCAGGTCTTCCTTGCGAGTGATAATCTAACGCTTCTTGTTTTCTTAATTTGCTCATTTATAGTGCTTTTTTTTGCGCGGTAATAGTAGTAATTTTAGAGCACTTTTAAAAATCTAAGAAACATGAAAAAAGTAGTGGTATTAACGGGTGCAGGCATTAGTGCAGAAAGCGGATTGAAGACTTTTCGCGACAGCGATGGTTTGTGGGAAAATTACAATGTATACGACGTGGCTACACCCGAAGCCTGGCATAAGAATCCTGCGTTGGTGCAAGAGTTTTATAACCAACGAAGAAAACAGTGCGTTTCTGCCCAGCCTAACGAAGGGCATTTGGCACTAAAAAAATTGGAGCAAAAATTTAACGTAAACATCATCACACAAAACATTGATGATTTGCACGAAAAAGCAGGCTCTGCCAATATTTTACATCTTCATGGAGAAATCACCAAAGCCAGAAGCACTAGAGATGCCGCATTGATATACAACATTGATGGATGGGAAGTTAAAATGGGAGACAAATGCGAGAAGGGCTCGCAATTGCGCCCGCATATTGTTTGGTTTGGCGAAAATGTGCCCAATATTGGCGTAGCTCAAAGAATGGTTTCCGAAGCAGATTATATTTTGGTGATTGGCACTTCGTTGAATGTGTATCCTGCAGCCGGACTCGTTCATGCCGCTCCCAAGAGATGCAAAACTTTTTTAATTGACCCCAATGATTGCCCCACCCAAGGCATCCAGAACCTCACCATCATCAAAGAAAAAGCAGGTAGCGGAGTGCCAAAAGTTGTGACTCAACTCTTAGGTGAAGAATAATTTTTGTATTTTCAGTATGATGTTTGCAGTAGGCTAAACATCTTTTAAAAATACATTATGAAAACTGCTTTCACTTCGGTCCTATTATTTGTGTTACTTACTTCAAGTATTTTTGCACAAAAAGCGCTTACAAATACCACCCTTAACACCCTCGATGGAAAAACCGTCAACCTTACTGAAATAGCCAAAAGAAACGAGTTAACCATAGTGGTTTTTTGGGCCATTTGGAACAACAATAGCGTCAATGAATTGAATGCTTTAAACGGCAAACTATCGGTACCTATTTATGCTGTTTCTATCGACCCAAAAAGTGAAGAAGCTGAAGTTCTTCCTTTCGTTCAAAACAAAACATGGAAATACAACTTCTTACTCGACCCTAACAAGGAAGTATTTAGAGGTGTTGGTGGTACTTTCCCTCCCTTGATTTTAATTGTAGATAACACCGGAAAAGTGTTGTGGGAAAAACAAAATTTCACGGCTGGTGATGAGGCTGCGATTGTGGCTAAAGTGAATGAATTGGGCGGGAAATAATCTCTAATCCAAAAAATCAATATTCCTTTTCAATCCATTGAATTTAGTGCGTTTTACGGCAGAATTCTTAAACAATTTATCGAAGGTTTCTTTGGAAATATTTTTCCATTGTTGCTTGGTCATTGAGAGCAAATCGGGATGAGGTACAAAAGTAGATTCTTGGTGTGGTTTGGAGAAAGAATTCCACGGACAAACATCCTGGCAAATATCGCAACCAAACATGTTATTATCGAACTGTCCCTTCATCGCCACAGGAATAGCATCTTTCAATTCTATGGTGAAATAAGAGATGCACTTGCTGCCATCAACCACATAAGGTTGAATAATTGCGCCAGTAGGACAAGCATCTAAACAGCGCGTGCAAGTACCACAAAAATCGGCCACTTCATGATCCTCATCCAAGTCAATATCCAACAATAACTCGCCAATAAAAAAGAAAGAACCGGCACCTCTAGAAATCAAATTAGAATTTTTTCCGATCCAACCTAAACCCGACTTCTTCGCCCAAGCTTTATCCATCACTGGAGCAGAATCTACAAATATTCGCCCTTCCACCTCTCCCACTTCTTGCTGAATAAAATTCAACAATTCTTGCAGCTTTCTTTTGATGACAAAATGATAATCTTCTCCATAAGCATACTTGCTGATTTTAGGGGCTTCTGGGTCTTTTTGTGTTTCTGTAGGAAAGTAATTTAAGAGCACAGAAACCACACTTTTACAGCCGTCGAAAAGCACTCGAGGATCGAGTCTTTTATCGAAATAATTCTCCATGTATTTCATCTCTCCGTTGCGGTTTTCTTTGAGCCACTTCTCTAAACGAGGAGCCTCCTCCGCCAAAAAATCAGCTTTGGAAATACCTGCCGACATAAAGCCCAATTCGAGCGCTTTTTGTTTGATGAGAAATGAAATTTTATGAGTTGATGCAGAATTCAAAATTCAACATTAAGAATTCATAATTAAAAAAGTTTGCCTTGATTGCCTCTATATTCTTTACCAAGCCTTTGATACGCAAGCGCCGTAGCTTCTCTTCCGCGAGGAGTGCGATTTAAAAATCCTTGCATAATCAAAAAGGGTTCGTACACTTCTTCTATCGTTCCTGCTTCTTCACTAACGGCAGTGGCCAATGTATTTAAGCCTACTGGTCCGCCACCAAACTTATCTATAATCATAGAAAGGATTCTATTGTCCATTTCATCTAAACCGAATTCATCTACATTCAAGGCTGATAAAGCCATGTGGGCAATAGGTACAGTGATTGTTCCATTTCCTTTTATTTGCGCAAAATCTCTCACTCGTCTTAGCAGTGCATTGGCAATACGTGGTGTTCCTCTACTTCTTCTGGAGATTTCAAATGCTGCATCGTAATCTATAGGGATTTTCAATATTTCTGCTGAACGTTCAACAATACCTGTAAGCACTTCTGCATCGTAATATTCTAAACGGCAGTTGATACCAAAACGAGCACGTAATGGGGCAGTTAATGAACCAGCGCGTGTGGTTGCACCAATCAATGTAAAAGGCTCTAAGGAGATTTGTACAGCACGTGCATTGGGTCCAGAATCTATCATGATGTCGATAGAATAATCTTCCATAGCAGAGTACAAATATTCTTCTACAACCGGACTCAATCGATGTATTTCATCGATAAATAAAACATCACCTTTTTGAAGATTGGTTAATAAGCCAGCTAGATCTCCAGCCTTTTCAATCATTGGTCCGGAAGCAATTTTTATATTAACTCCCAGTTCTTGAGAGATGATGTTTGCTAAAGTGGTTTTTCCTAATCCCGGAGGGCCATGTAACAACACATGATCTAACGCTTCTTCACGTTGCAAAGCAGCTTTAACAAAAACATCTAAATTATCCAATACGCTGCGCTGTCCGGCAAAATCATCGAAATGTTTAGGCCTTAGAACTTTCTCAAATTCCTTTTCGGCTGAACTTAATTTTTCGTTATCGGGATTTAGTGCTTCGTTCACAGGATTCGTTCTATGTTTAAATGCCAGTACGCCTTTTGGCGGATTAAATGTAAAAAGTCAGAAAACTTCAATCAAATGTAAGAGTTTATGAATTACTTTCACAACCAGCCAACATTAAACTTTGAACATTGAACATTGGACTATAAATAAAAAAGCCCCCTTGAATTATCAAGAGGGCTTTCTTTATTTCTTACATCTTAGTGACCTTCAGATTCTCCTTCTTTCAAAGGAACTGTTTGGTCTACGAAGTCTACATCATAACCAGGTTTGCTGTAATCATAAGGCCATCTGTGAACTTCAGGAATTTTGCCTTCCCAGTTACCATGCACTCTTTCAACCGGAGCAGTCCACTCTAATGTGTTAGAACCCCATGGATTTTGAGTAGATTTTCTTCCTTTAAAAATGCTATAGAAGAAGTTAAAGATGAAAATGAACTGTCCGATTGCCGCCATAATAGCAAAGCATGTAATGATTACGTTGATGTTCTCCATACCTTGGAACATTTCGTACTCCTCATTTGAATAATATCTTCTAGGCACACCTGCCAAACCTAAAAAGTGCATTGGAAAGAATACGCCATAAACACCTGCAATAGTCATCCAAAAATGCAAGTACCCCATTTTAGGCAACATGAATTTACCGTACATTCTAGGGAACCAGTGGTAAACACCTGCGAACATACCGAAGATAGCTCCTGCACCCATTACGATGTGGAAGTGGCCAACTACGAAGTAGGTATCGTGAATATTAATATCTAAAGCAGAATCTCCTAAAATCAAACCCGTTAAACCACCAGAGATGAATAAAGAAACCATCCCTAATGCAAACATCATTGCTGGAGTCAAACGAAGATTACCTTTCCAAATGGTAGCAAGGTAGTTGAAAACCTTGATAGCTGAAGGAATAGCAATCAATAAAGTAGTAAATGTAAACACAGTACCTAAGAAAGGATTCATACCTGTCATAAACATATGGTGACCCCATACAATAAACGATAAGAATGCAATAGCCAATACTGAAACAATCATAGCTCTATAACCAAAGATTGGTTTTCTTGAGTTCGTTGAAATTACTTCAGAAGTTAAACCTAAAGCTGGTAATAATATGATATAAACCTCAGGGTGACCCAAGAACCAGAACAAGTGCTCGAACAACAATGGAGAACCTCCAGTAGCTTCCAAAGGAATACCGCTCATGAAGATATCAGACAGGTAGAACGCAGTTCCGAAAGATCTATCGAACATTAACAACAATGCACAAGATAATAATACTGGGAAAGAAAGAACCCCTAACACAGCAGTGATTAAGAAACACCAGATAGTCAATGGCATTCTAGTCATTGTCATACCTTTTGTTCTCAAGTTGAAAACAGTAACGATATAGTTCAAGCTACCCAATAGAGAAGAAGCAATGAATATCGCCATAGAAACCAACCAAAGAGTCATACCTAAACCAGAACCAGGAATAGCCTGCGGTAAAGCAGATAGTGGAGGATAAACCGTCCAACCAGCAGAAGCAGGACCACCTTCAACGAAACATGAAGCAATCATGATTACAGAAGAAAGGAAGAACAACCAGTAAGAAATCATGTTTAGTAAACCAGATGCCATATCTCGGGCACCCAATTGGTAAGGAATCAAGAGATTCGAGAAAGTACCACTTAATCCACCCGTTAATACAAAGAACACGATAATCGTACCATGAATCGTAACTAAAGCCAAATACATATCGGGTGTAAGAACACCTTCGGGAGCAAATTTATCTCCTAAAAAGAAGTTTGAAAAAGCAAAACCTTCGCCAGGCCAAGCCAATTGCAAACGGAAAAGGATTGACATACCCATTCCGACCAATGCCATGATAATAGCAGTAATCAAGAATTGCTTAGCAATCATTTTATGATCCTGAGAGAAAATATACTTTGTTATAAAAGTCTCGTGGTGCTCGTGGTGACCGTGGTCGTGACCGTGATCATCGTGCCCGTGTGCTTCATGTCCGTGTGCGTGTGCTGACATTTTTTATCGTTTTACAAGTTTCTAATCAATCTTTTAATTTCCTGCTATTTCATCACCAAAAGGTTTTGCTGCTTTCATTTTAGCATCAAAATCTTTTTGTTCTAAAACAACAATTGGGAAGCGCATTTTGTAGTGAGAAGCACCACAAATTTTATTACATACCAATTCGTATGAATAAAATGTTTTTCCTTCTTTAGCAGCTTCTACTTTCATCTCCTCAGCAGTATAACGAGGTTTGAATGTAAATTGAGTGCTCATACCAGGCACACAGTTCATTTGTGCGCGGAAGTGAGGGAAATAAGCAGAGTGAATAATGTCTTTAGAGCGGAAAGTGAAGTGATGATTTTTTCCTTTACATAAAAACAAAGTATCTCTAATAATAATATCATCTTGAGCTACCGAGTAGTTTCCTTTCTCAGAAATCATTTTTCTTAATCTTCTTTCGTTCGCTTTCCAAGCAGACAATTGTGTTTCAGCTTCAGACAATTCTTCAGATTTACCAGACCACCCATTCTCCACTAAAGAATCCAATACTTTAACCTGACCTTCCAATTGTACAATAGAAGCAATCGTTCCAACCAGAGCAGAATCTAAAGTAGCTGAAGTAACAATACCTAAAGAGTTTGAACTAGTGATAGTAGAAAAATTCACTTTACCCAATTGATTGTCTTTACCAGAGTAGTGTGCAGTCCATTTAAATTGCTCACCTACCAATTCCACTTCTACAGTATTTTTATCTTCCTCTGGATTAATTACAGCATCCCAAGTAGATAGACCGTAAAACACCAATGACAAAAGAACGATAGCGGGAATGATAGTCCACACCATCTCTAATTTATTGTTGTGTGGGAACCACAAAGCTTTTTGGTCTTTCTTTTTATAGTATTTAAAGATGAAAGCAAAAAGGAAAGTATGTGTTAAGAAGAACACAAACAAAATCAAGTACATTGTTACCCAAAACAAGTTGTCTATTTTATCGCCATGCTCAGAAGCAGAAACAGGAAGCAGAAATTTACCCCAACCAGCCATTTGCGCTAGCAAACTGCCAAACAATAAAACACCAAACAAGGCATATAAAAACCCTTGGGTTTTTATTTCAGATAAAGAGACATACTCTTCGTCATCTACCAATTGAGTTGATAATTCATGAGAGCGCATCACTTTCGCGATTGCTACAATCACTATTAAAACCGTTATTAGAACCAATAATTCCATTCCTGTATATTTTTAACTTCCGACTTCTAGTTTATTAATGATATAAGTTCTTGCTTTCTTCCAAGTAAGGGTGGTTTTTCACCAACAATGGTCGACTTGCTATTGATCTCAAGATCACGAACAAGAAAGTACCCAAGAAAATAAAGAAGAAACCAAATTCAATTAAACCAATTTTACCTTGCTCCTTCATTGAAGAAGGAATGATTAACAATTGAACATCTACCCAGTGAGTGATGAAAATAATACAACCGATAACAGTAATTAATCCCTTTTTCTTTTTAGCATCAGCATCCATCAAACCAACCATTGGTAGAGCAAAATTCACCAACATCATTCCAAAGAAAACGAATTTATAATCTTGAATTCTTGCAATGTAAGGAGCTACCTCCTCAGGTATATCTGCGTACCAAATCAACATAAATTGAGCAAACCACAAGTACGTCCACAAGAAACTTAAAGCAAACATCCATTTACCTAAGTCGTGTAAGTGACCTTTTTTAACCCATGGCATTAAGCCTTTGCTTTGTA
>CAMBXP010000010.1 GCA_945871895.1 Chryseobacterium gleum
CGCCCACGCCCCTACAAAAAAAATCCCTTTTGTTTTTCGACAAAAGGGATTTCAATTATGTGGAAATAATCTTAATTCAATATCGCATCAACACCTGGCAATACTTGTCCTTCCAAATATTCTAACATTGCTCCACCACCCGTAGAGATATAACTTACTTTTTCTCCTAAATGATATTTGTTGATAGCGGCAACTGAATCGCCGCCACCAATCAATGAAAATGCGCCCTTAGCTGTTGCTTTTACAATTGCTTCAGCAACTGCTTTTGTTCCTGTTTCGAATTTTGTCATTTCGAAAACACCAACTGGACCGTTCCACAAAATTGTACCAGCGCCCTCGATGGCAGCAGAGAAACTTTTTACAGTTTCGGGTCCAACATCTAAACCTTGCCATCCAGCAGGAATATCTTTGTTGCTTGCTACACCAGTGTTTGCATTTTCACTGAAATCATCGGCAATAATACAATCTGTTGGTAAGTATAATTTAACACCTTTTTCTCCTGCTTTTTTCACGATGTCTAAAGCCATTTCCAAATAGTCGTCTTCTACTTTTGAGTTGCCTACATTTCCGCCTTGTGCTTTAGAAAAAGTATAACCCATTCCACCACCAATAATCAACACATCTACTTTATCTAACAATTGTGTGATGATAGAAATTTTAGAAGAAACCTTTGATCCACCCATGATGGCAGTCAACGGTTTTTTACCAGTTTTCAAAGCCTTATCAATGCTTTCTAATTCGCCTGCTAAAAGCAATCCGAACATTTTATCTTTAGGGAAAAATTTAGCTACAATAGTTGTTGAAGCATGCGCACGGTGCGCTGTTCCAAAAGCATCATTAACATAGCAATCACCCAGGCTTGCTAATTTTTGCGCAAAAGCTTCATCACCTTTTTCTTCTTCTTTATAGAAACGTAAGTTTTCTAACAATAAGATTTCGCCAGGTTTTAAATCTTTTGCTAAAGCTTGAGCATCAGCACCAATACAATCAGATGCAAATTTTACTTTTTTGCCACCCAAATATTTTTCTAATGTTGAAACAACGTGTTGTAATGAAAACGCAGCTTCTGGTCCGCCTTTCGGTCTGCCCAAATGCGACATTAAAATCACCGAACCACCTTTTTCAATAATAGCATTGATGGTAGGCATAGATGATTTAATTCTTGTATCATCAGTAACATTGAAGTGCTCATCCAACGGAACATTAAAATCTACTCTAATTAAGGCTCTTTTACCAGTAAAATCGTACTCTCTAACTGTTTTCATGTATTTTGTTTTTTAAATATTTCCCTTTCCCAAACATAGGCAAAAAAATGATACTTTTGCCAAAATGCAATTCAAAAAGGTAATAGCTAATGTTAGTGTTAAACAGCGCTTGATTTCGCAGGTGAACGAAAACCGCGTGAGTCATGCACAGCTGTTTGAAGAACGCGAAGGCAGCGGTGCTTTGCCTTTGGCTATTGCATACGCGCAATACATTAACTGCTTGCAGCCGCTAGCCGACGACAGTTGTGGCACCTGCTCTTCGTGCATTAAGTTTGAGAAATTGCAACATCCCGATGTTCAACTTATTTTTCCAACGGCCACCACTAAAGAGGTGAGTAAAAATCCAACGAGTTCTCAATTTTTTAAAGAGTGGACTGGCGCGGTGATGGCGAACCCCTATCTAAGTTTACAAAATTGGATTGAACTTTTAGAAGTTGAAAACAAACAAGTAAGCATTGCTGTTTTAGATAGCGAAGAAATATTGAGAAAATTAAGTTTGCGTGCCTACGAAGCAAAAAAGAAAATCATCCTTTTGTGGTTTCCCGAAAAGATGAATATTGCTACTTCCAATAAGTTATTGAAGATATTGGAAGAGCCTGATCCGCACACAGTTTTCTTATTGATTTGTCAGGATTTAGACGCCTTACTACCCACCATTCTTTCTCGTGTGCAAATCATTAAAGTTGCTAAGCCAAGCGCCGATGAAATTGCTGAAGGATTGGTTCAAAATTTTAATGTGGATGAAGCAGCTGCAAAAATTTATGCGCCTATTTGTGAACACAATATCAATCGTGCAATAGAACTTGCTTCGGGCAACGAGGACGAAGATTTTTACATCACCAATTTTCAAAATTGGATGCGCTACTGTTACGCTGCCAATGTGATTGAGATTAGTCATTGGGTAGACGCTATAGCCACAATAGGTCGTGAAAAACAAAAGAACTTAGCCGAATATGGCTTGCGATTTTTTAGAGAATGTTTGGTGCACAATTACGGCAATAATTTAAATGCCTTACACGAAAAAGAAGCTGCATTTTTACAAAAATTTGCACCTTTCATTCATGGCGGAAATATCGTTTTATTAAGCGAAGCTTTTGAAGACTTGCACAATCAAATTACGCGCAACGCCAATCCAAAAATTACGTTCATAAATTTATCGTTGAACATTAGCAAGATGTTGAAGTTGAAGGCGGAGTTTTAAGTTATTTTTCTTGAGTTCAGGCCGATAGTTTCTTCGTTCCTCAGAATGACATACAATGCCCGTCCGCACTGTGGTTGTCATTCTGAGGAACGAAGAAACTATCGGCCTACACATGAAAAGAATCAAGGAAATTTAATTCAGAAATTTACTCCCAAAATACGCTAAAAAAGCCACCACAATCAGCACAAAGAAAGCAACACCAAAAAGCAATTTTTTGTTTTTTTCTTCTTTGTACTTCTTAAGCAAATCAAAAGCTATATATCCTGAAACCAAGCACAACACCATGTTGAGCGATTGGTCTTTTAAGAATTCGTTTTTTTGCGACATCATTTGGGCAAAAACCAAAATGAGAGAAAGCACAACAACAACAGCTACAAACCACGCAATGCCTTTGAATAACTTCGATTTTTCTACCGCCATATTAAACGAAATTGAGGCGTTTTAAAAGCTCATCTTTGTATGAACCACCTATTGATATCGGATTTGTGTCGTTTTCTAAATACAAAATGCCTTGCGCCTGTTCTAAAGAAACTATTCTATCTATTCGAATTATGAACGAGCGGTGAACACGAATAAACTGTTTGCCTGGTAACTTTTGTTCGATATCTTTCATGGTTGCGTGAATGGTATAATCTCCGCTGGCAGTATGAAAAGTAACGTAATCTTTTAGTGCTTCAACATAAAACAAATCAACCATCTTAATCTTCACTAATTTCGCTTTTGCTCGAATAAACAGGAAGTCGGCCGAATTATTACCATCAAGTAAAGTAGCGTAAATTTCATTTTCCTTTTTTAGCTCGCTTGTTTTTTTGTGCTTGTATAAAGCCATCTCAATAGAAGTATGTAAATCAATTTCTTTGAATGGTTTTAATATATATCCGTAAGGTTCTGTAATCTTTGCTTTAGACAATGTGTTTTCGTCGGCATAAGCTGTTAAAAAAATCACCGGTAAATCGTAAATGTCCTTCACATATTCAGCAGTATCTATGCCGCTCATATTACCCTTTAACATAATGTCCATTAAAATGATGTCGGGCTGATTTTCTTTTAAAATTTCTTTTGCTTTTTCTCCCGAAGAAGCTGTGCCAATAACCTTGTAACCCATCTTCAGCAAACTTTGCTGAATGTCTTTCGCAACAATGTTCTCGTCCTCTACAACCAATACACTTACGTTACCCATAGTAGTAATTAATTTGCTTTAAATTCTATTAGAAAGCGTGTTCCTTTATTAATTTCGCAAGTAAGTTTTCCTTCGATTTGATCCACTAAGGTCATCACCAGCTGTAATCCCAATGATTCTGTTTGCTCAATGTTTAGATCCTTAGGCATCCCAATGCCGTCATCTTCAATAATCAAAAGGTTAGGTCCCCCGTCTTTGCGCTTTAAAGATATGAAAATGTTTCCCTTTTTCGAATTTGGAAATGCATATTTCAAAGCGTTAGCCACCAACTCATTTACAATTAATCCGCAAGGAATAGATGTATCAAGGGAAAGAAAGAGTTTATCTATATCGAAATTTAAACTAACTCTACCCGTTACCGAATAGGAATACAAGAGATTTGAACACAAACTTTTTAAATAATCACCGAAATCAACATGCGAAAAGTTTTTGCTTTGATACAAGCTCTCATGAATAAAAGACATCGATTTTATTCTGTCTCTGCATTCTTTCAACATATTTAAAGTGTAATCGTCTTTTACATACGACGATTGTAAATTCAAAATACTAGAAATTACTTGTAGATTATTCTTTACGCGATGATGTACTTCTTTTAATAATATTTCTCCTTCAGCAACGGTTTCCTTCAATTTAATCTCTGTTTCCTTACGTTCTTTGATTTCCTTTTCAAGCACTGTTGCAGTCGCTTCTGCTACTTCTGCTCTTAGTCTTTCTTCTTCTGCCTGCAATCTTTCCGATAGATCTCTTCCGGTAATAATCAACACATTTTTACCAAAATAAGTGCCTTTTCTAAATATCATCTCCACCGGAAATTCTTCCCCTTTTTTATTGATGCCTGTCCAGTCGAAACGCGTTGTTCCTTGTTTCCAAGATTTTTCCAAGTGCCTAATCAATAAATTATTTTTCTTGTTCTTAGTAAGAATTTCTAAAGTATTACCAATGATATCCTTTTTAGATAGTGCAAACTTATCAATAGCCGATTTATTCACATCGATAATAACATTTGCTTCACTAAGTATTAAAATAATATCTGAACTGGTGTTGAAAATCTCGAAATAACTTTTGATACTCTTATTCTTGAAATCCTCTGCCTCCTTGCGTCGTGTGATGTCGCGAACTATCGCTTGCATCATTTTTTCACCTTTAACTTCAAAAGCATTTAAGCTAATTTCCGAGTCGAATTGTTCACCATTAAAACGCAAAAATTTCCAATACAAAAATTGAGATTTTCCTTTTAAAGTGAGTAAGGTTAAATCGTAAAATCCTAAAATAGAATCTGCTCCATTAGGCTGCTTTTCTGGCAATAAATTATAAATAGATTTTGCTTTTATTTCCTTCTCTTTACAACCAAACATCTCTAATGATTTCTCATTGCAATCGATAATTTTATTGTCTTTAATAATGAAAATTGCATCATTGGCTTTTTCAAAAAGCATACGATGTTTCTCTTCACTTAATCTAAGCTGCTCTTCAATTTCACTGCTATTTATCTTTTTAACAGCCATTCACTATAAACCTAGTTTTGCAGAAATATCTAACATTCTAACAATTGGTTTCTTAGCTCTTTCAATTAAATCTGCATCCATCTCAATAGCGGGTAATTCATACAACAAGCAATTGTATAATTTTTCTAAGGTATTAAGTTTCATATGCGGACAATCATTGCAAGCGCAAGTGTTGTTTGGAGGTGCAGGAATAAAAGTTTTACTAGGCGATGCTTTTTGCATTTGATGTAAAATACCAGCTTCGGTAGCTACAATAAATTCTGTACACTCACTCTTTACAGAATAGTTTAAAATTCCTGTGGTAGAACCTATGTAATCTGCTATTTTTAGTAAAGGGGCCTCACACTCTGGGTGAGCTAGTAATTGTGCGTTAGGATGCTTGTTTTTAAGTTGAACTATCTTTTCCAAAGAGAATATTTCATGCACCATACATGATCCATCCCACAACACCATGTCTCTTCCTGTTTTTTGAACCAAATAAGCGCCTAAATTTTTATCTGGTGCAAAAATTATTTTCTGCTCTTTTGGCAAACTTTCTATAATTTGCAAGGCGTTACTCGATGTACAAACAATATCGGTTAATGCTTTAATTTCTGCTGAACAATTAACATACGAAATCACTAAATGATCGGGATGTTGCTCTTTGAATTTTTGAAATTTATCTGCCGGACAACTATCTGCTAAAGAACAACCAGCTTTTAAATCGGGCAACAAAACTTTTTTGTTTGGTGAAAGAATTTTAGCTGTTTCAGCCATAAATTCTACTCCAGCAAAAACGATGATGTCGGCATTGGTTGCAGCGGCTTGTTGCGACAAGCCTAAACTATCGCCAATGTAATCGGCTATATCCTGAATATCGGCATCCTGGTAATAGTGAGCGAGAATAACCGCATTCTTCTTTTTCTTGAGTTCATTAATTTCATGGAACAAATCTAAGGAAGGATTTGGAATAATATCTAAGTACCCTTTTTCCTCTATATCATTAATATTTATTTTCATTTATCTAATATGATGTTATATATAGGCTGTTAGTATTGTTGTTATCTTTTTAGTGATAAGTTGTATTGTTTATTACTCTGCAGTTGTTCACCGTTTATGAACATGTTGTATGTTTTGAATACACTGATTACTAACTTAGTAGTTTGTTATACACAATTTAGCTTATTTGGTGCAAAGTTAATAATACCCTTGATATTTTGTGTGTATATTTTGTGTGGTTTTTCACACTAACTTTCTCTTATTTCATTTTTATTTTCAAATAACATTACTCATTAGATTTATTTTCGAGATTAACTTTCTATTTTTGTTGTAAAGTTTTCAGACTCATTTATATTATTAAACAATTGCAGTGTTAACAACTACAAGGGTTAAGTAACTAAAAAACAGTTCGTTAATTTTCACTGTAAATTCAATGT
Source organism: Chryseobacterium gleum (assembly GCA_945871895.1). Classification (GTDB taxonomy): domain Bacteria; phylum Bacteroidota; class Bacteroidia; order Flavobacteriales_C; genus JAHEZL01. The sequence continues at coordinate 6,567 of CAMBXP010000010.1, forward strand.
TTATAAACTGTTAATTACGTAAAATGGAAGTTGCAATTGCCGCAGATCACGCAGGTTTTCAATTAAAAGAACTGATTAAGAACCATTTAACATCTAAAGGTTTTGCTTTTAAAGATTTTGGAACCAATTCAGAAGCAAGTTGCGATTATCCAGATTATGCTCATCCTTTGGCAAAATCGGTGAATGACGGCGGACATCAATTAGGAATTTTAATATGTGGAAGTGCTAATGGTGTGAACATCGTTGCCAACAAACATCAACAAGTTCGTTCTGCTCTTTGCTGGAATGTTGAAGTTGCTCAATTAGCTCGCCAGCACAACAATGCTAATGTAGTGGCTATTCCTGCTCGTTTTATTTCTACAGAGTTAGCTATGCAAATTGTAGATGCTTTTTTATCTACCGAATTTGAGGGCGGAAGACATTCTAATAGAGTTGATAAAATAGCTTACGAATGTTAAAATATCTTTTCTGTTTTTTTACACTGAGTATTTTTGCTCAGAATCAAACTGCTATTCATTATTCACAATTTATTAGCGCTGCTGATATTAAGCAAAACATCACTGTACTTGCTTCTGATTCATTGGAAGGAAGAGAAACGGGTCAACCCGGACAAATAAAAGCTGCTAATTATATAGCTAAGCAGTATGATTCTTTCGGCATACCGAAAGTTGATAATGTTTATTTTCAGAAGTATGCTATATGGTATGTTAGTCCGCAAAATGTAAGTATTTATATTAACAAGAAAGAATTGAGTTTTATGGTGGATTTCTACCATCATTCAAATTTTTCAAATGACACTATTAATGCAGATTACACTACATTTTATCACAAGGGCGATGTTGTTGAACCAAATAGTATTTTATTTACCAACGAGCTTGAGTTGGGCGCAGATAGTTTGGGCTTTTTATTGAAAAGTGGGGCTAAGGCTATTTTTATTGTTCAGGATGAAAAAAGATATAAAAATGGTTTGGAATCTGCTGTTACCAGCGCTGAACAGACAAACAATAAGTTGAAGAATCCAGTGACGCCAGTGATTTACATAACCGAAAAAGCCTTTAAAAGAATATTTAGATGCAAAATTGTTGGTGAACAATCAAAGACATACAAAATGAAAAGCGAGCTGAAGCTGGCTGTGCATTATTTATTTGTTGAAGGTGAAAACGTTTTAGGTTTTATAGAAGGTACTGATTTAAAGAAGGAGGTTGTTGTTGTGTCTGCGCACTACGATCATCTTGGTATTGAAGGGGATCAAATTTATTATGGCGCAGATGATAATGCTTCTGGTACCTCTGCATTGATTTCTCTTGCAAAAGCTTTCGCACAAGCGAAGAAAGAAGGAAATGGTCCGCGTAGAAGCGTTTTATTTTTATCATTCTCTGGAGAAGAAATGGGTTTATTGGGCTCCTCTTATTATTCTGAATATCCTGTTTTTCCTTTAGAAAATACAGTTGCCGATTTGAATATTGATATGATAGGAAGAATAGATGAGCAACACGATACCAACGCTAATTATGTTTATTTAATTGGAAGTGATATGCTTAGCAGCGATTTACACAATGTTAGCGAGAGCGCCAATAAGATGTATTCAAAATTGGAATTAGATTATACTTTCAACGATCCACAGGACCCCAATCAATTTTACTATCGTTCTGATCATTACAACTTCGCAAAACACAATATTCCTGTAATATTTTATTTCAATGGCGTTCACGAAGATTATCACCAAACTACGGATACTGTAGATAAAATCAATTTTGCTAAAGTAGAAAAGATTAGCAAACTTGTTTTCTTTACTGCTTGGGAGTTGGCCAATCGCGACGAAAGAATTGTGGTGGATAAGGAGAATGATTTTAAGGGAACGCGTTAGTCCCCCTGGCGCTCGCCTCCAGGCGAGTGACCTGTTTATTGGGGCAATTTCATTGCCTCTTTAAAATATAAAGGCGTTAAAAACGCCAATTAGGTTAGTCACTCGCCTGGAGGCGAGCGCCAGGGAAGAGTTAAAACACAATCTCCATCAACTGCACCCTATTCCCAGGCACGTTTTTTATCACCCCGCGCATCTCCAATTGAAACAAATGATTTTTTAGTTGTGGTAATGTAAGCCCGGTGTTTATTGCCAATGCATCAACATGAACTGAGTTTTGTGAAGATATTAAACTCAATATCTTTTGCTCAGGATCGCTAAATTTATCTAAACTCAATTGCAATTGTTTTTCCTTTTTTCCTCCTCCCCAATCCATTGCATTGATTAAGTCTTGTGCGTTTTCGATCATCATCGCTTTTTGAGATTTGATTAATTGATTGCATCCCGCAGAAGCTTTATCGAAAGTTCTTCCAGGAAAAGCGAATACTTCTCTGCTGTAAGAATGCGCAATATCGGTAGTAATTAATGATCCGCCTTTTGCAGCCGATTCTACCACAATGGTGGCGTCGCTCATGCCCGCTACTATTCTGTTTCTCTTTGGAAAATTTTGGTAATCGGGATTTGTCTCCGATAAAAACTCGGTAAGCAATCCTCCTCTTTCTACCATTTTTGCTGCTATTCCACGATGCTGCGCCGGATAAATTAAATCTAATCCATGTCCCAGCACGCCAACTGTTTCTAATTGATGTTCTAAGCATGCTTTATGTGCTTCGGCATCTATGCCATAAGCCAAACCGCTAACAACTAAAATGTTGTATTCTGCCAATTCTTTAATCAATTGATGCGTAAGATTTACGCCATATTCAGTGCATTTTCTTGATCCAACTACACTAATTATTTTAGAGTGATTTAATTTTCCGCTGCCTTTGTAAAACATCATGTAAGGAGCGTCATCACAGGATTTTAAACGTTGCGGATATTCTTCATCTTGATAGAATAATGTTTGAATATTGTTTTTTGAGATGAAAGCTATCTCTTTTTCTGCTCGCCTCAAAACCTCGTCTTTATTGTGAAATATCGATTGCGATAGTGCTTTTCTAACACCAGGAAGCTCTTCCAAAGCTGTCGCTTTGGTGTTAAATACATTTTCTGCCGAACCTAAGTATTCGGTTAGTGTTTTGGCTATTAATGGGCCAATGCCGGGCACCAGGGTTAGTGCAACTCTGCAAATTAAATCTTTGTTCATGATGAATGTTTAGTTGTCAGTTAGGCTGACGAATCGCAACAAATGTAGAAATAAAAAAGCTACCTGAAAAAATTCAAGGAGCTTTTATTGTGAGGTCCGGAGCGGATTTGTCCGTCAGCCGACGGATTGCAGACTTCACCAAAAACAAAAAGAGTGAAAACTTTCGTAATCACTCTCTTTTTGAGGTCCGGAGCGGATTTGTCCGTCAGCTGACGGATTGCAGACTTCACCAAAAACAAAAAGAGCGAAAACTTTCGTAATCACTCTTTTTTTGAGGTCCGGAGCGGATTTGAACCGCTGTGGAAGGTTTTGCAGACCTCTGCCTAGCCGCTCGGCCACCGGACCATTTGTTTTGCTGATTCTGCGTACCCGTCGTTTGACGGGCTGACACCGGACCATGAAAACAAAGATATGAAAATTGTTTTAAGTATGCGACACTGTGAGCTCTCCTTTTTGGCTTTAGCCTTTTTACTTTATTCTTTAATGGTAACCGAAACACTTTCTGCATCACCTGGCACAGGCGGACTCATCTTCCTAATTTTTATTGTTACGCCGAATACCACATCCAATTCATTCTTAATTCTCGCTAAGATGCGCTGTGCCACGCTTTCAATAAGCTTGGCGCGCACTAACATCTCTTCTCTAACGATGTCGTTTATAACAGCGTAATCTATCGTTTTCGACAAATCATCATTTTCGGCAGCCTCTGTAAAATCGGTATCTACATGAACATCTACCAAATAATGGCGACCTACTTTTCCTTCCACATCAATGCAGCCGTGAAATGCGAAAACTTTTATTCCTTCTATACTTACTGTATGCATCTTATTTTTTCGATTCTTTAGCCCAAGTGTCTTTCAACGCCACGGTTCTGTTAAATACCAATTTATCTGTTGTGCTGTCTTTGTCTACACAAAAGTAGCCCATTCTTTCAAACTGCACTGAATCTCCATCTTTCAGGGTTTTCATGTGAGGTTCAAGTTTACAGTTTTGCAAAACTTTAATTGAATCGGGATTGATAATTTCTTTCAAATCATCTCCCTCAGGAATTTCCATTTTAAACAATCTGTCATACAATCGAACTTCAGCATCAATAGCGTGTTGCGCAGAGACCCAGTGCAATGTTCCTTTTACTTTTCTGCCGTCCGGACTATTACCGCCTTTCGATGCAGGATCATAAGTACAACGCAATTCAATTACTTTTCCAGATGCATCTTTAATCACTTCTTCACATTTAATGAAATAGGCATAACGCAATCTAACTTCCGCGCCAGGAGCCAATCTAAACCATTTCTTTTCGGCCACATCCATAAAGTCTTCTTGCTCAATGTAAAGCTCTTTGCTGAAAGGTACTTTACGACTTCCGTCTTCAGGTTTTTCTGGATTGTTGATAGCGTCTAATTCCTCTGTTTGGTTATCGGGATAGTTGGTAATTACCACTTTCAATGGATTCAAAACACCCATAAATCGTGGTGCTTTTTTATTTAAATCTTCTCGAATACTGAACTCTAAAAGCGATACATCAATCAAGTTTTCTCTTTTAGAAATACCAACTCTTTCGCAGAAATCACGAATAGATTCTGGCGTATATCCTCTTCTTCTAAGTCCCGAAATGGTTGGCATTCGTGGGTCATCCCAACCAGCAACATGATTTTCTTTCACCAATTGTTGAAGCTTTCTTTTGCTCATCATGGTGTAAGTAAGATTCAACCGCGACATTTCAATTTGTTGCGGTTTGTGCTTAGTGTTTATAGTGTTGTTTAACCACTCGTAAAGCGGACGGTGAACCTCAAATTCCAAGGTACAAACAGAGTGCGTTATGCCTTCAATAGCATCAGAAATTCCATGTGCAAAATCGTACATCGGATAAATGTTCCATTTGTCGCCAGTTCTCCAATGATGCTTCTTTCTTATGCGGTACAACGCTGGGTCGCGAAAGTGCATGTTGGGCGAACTCATGTCTATTTTCGCTCTCAAAGTATAAGTTCCATCTACAAATTCACCGTTTTTCATTCTGGTGAACAAGTCAAGATTTTCTTCAACAGAACGATTTCTATCCGGACTCTCCTTGCCGGGAACCGTTGGTGTTCCGCGGTGTTCCGCAATTTGTTCAGCGCTCAAAGAGCAAACAAATGCTTTTTCCATTTTAATTAGATCAATGGCGTAAGCATACAATTGATCAAAATAATCAGATGCACAAAACTCATTATCCCACTGAAAACCCAACCACTTCACGTCGTTGCGAATAGAATTTACATATTCAACTTCTTCCGTTTCTGGATTGGTATCATCAAAACGCAAGTTGAATTTTCCATTGTATTTCTGCGCCAATCCCCCATTCAAGCAAATTGATTTCGCGTGGCCGATATGCAAATAACCATTAGGCTCCGGCGGAAAACGAGTGTGAACTCTCTTCTCGTGTTTGCCTTCTGCTAAGTCGTTTTCAATAATGTGCTCAATGAAATTGAGTGATTTTTCTTCTGTTTCCATAAGTTTTTATGAGCTGCAAAGATGCTAAAAAATGAGTGAAAGCCAATTGTTGCTTGTTTACAAACTGATAGATAAATTCAAATGCCCTTCTAAACCCAATTCAACAATTTTTTGAAGTGTAGATAGCCTAACTTCTTTGATGTTGTTTTCAATTTTTGAAATGTACGATTTTGTGGTGCCTACTTTTGCCGCCAATTCTTCTTGGGTTAAGCCTTTTTCGAGCCGCGCTTGGTGTAGTAAAACGCCAATTTTGAAGTTCTCATAACCGGCTTCTAGTTTCTCCCTTTTTTTTGTCCCTCTTTTGCCGTAATGCTTTTCTTTAAACTCGTCTAGAGTCATTAGATTTTTATTTTTCGCTTTCATATTGTTCTTTTATTTTAAGAGCCAGTTCAATTTCTTGTTTTGGTGTTTTTTGTGTTTTCTTTTGAAATCCATTCATTAATATTATCAGTTGACCATCATCGAAAAAACAAAATATTCGATAGATATTGCTACCTTGTTGAATGCGTATTTCATAGATTCCTTTGGTTTTTTCAATGTGTTTGAAATAGACTTCTGGAATTTTTCTTTGGGTTTCAATCAGCTCAATGGTCCGAATAATTTTTTCTTTAACTTTTTTGCTTTGTTTTGAAAAGAACTTATCAAAGTAGTCTCTATAAAACGTGACGGCACGCAATTTCTCCATCTGATGTAAAGGTATTAAAAGTTGTACAATAGTGCAACTTTGTTGGTTAGGTTTTTAGTTTAGTTGAAGCGAAAATAAAAATAAAATGTAACTGCCTCTGTAATTTCAAATTTTGCGCAGCGAATTTGAAATCTCCTTTTCAGGCATTTATAATGCCAATGCGTTATGTTTAAAGGTAGAGCTATCGCGATTAAAAATCGCTAAAATGAAGATTTCAAATTCGCTGCGCAAAATTTGAAATTACTGGGTATGCATAGTAACAATCTACAACGGTATGTTCAATATTATTAATCGTAAGAAAGGGAATTTGTTCAAGTAAAAAGCTATGTTGTTTAAAGCAACCAATAATTGCTGATAAAGTATCAATATGAAATTTACTTAAAGGCATTTTTATATGCTTTTATTCATCCTCCCCAAACTCTCCTCTTTCCCTAAAACCTCCATCACATCAAACAAAGATGGACCTTCGCCAAATCCAGTAATCATCAATCTTAGCGGAGGCATTGCTGCGCCAAATCCAAGTTGTTTTTGTTCCAAATACGCTTTGAATTTTGCCTCTAAGTTAGCCGCACTAAAATCACTTTCTTGTGCAAAAACATCATGTAAATCTTTCACAATTTGTGGTGAATTTTCTTTCCACTTTTTCTCTACTGTTTTTGCATCGTATGTTGTTGGTGCAGCGAAGAAAAATGAACCTACAGTAAGAATGTCTTTTGCAAAAACACAGCGAGGTTTAAGCAGTTCGACTACTTTTTCAAGTTGAGCTTCTGATAGATTATTTGCTGGCAATTCAATAGCAGATAAAATCTCTTTTGCGCTTTTCTTTTGTAAGTATTGTTGATTAAACCATCTCGCTTTATCTAAGCTGAATTTCGCGCCCGATTTGCTCACTTTATCTAAAGAAAATGCTTGTGTCATTTCTTCGATAGAGAATATTTCTTGCTCTGTTCCTGGGTTCCAGCCCAAGAATGCTAATAGGTTTAAAAATGCATCTGGGAAGTATCCTGCTTCTTTATAACCCGAAGAAAATTCTCCCGATTTTGGGTCGGTCCAGTTTAAAGGAAACACCGGAAATCCTAATCTGTCGCCATCTCTTTTGCTCAATTTTCCGTTGCCATCTGGTTTTAACAACAATGGTAAATGCGCGAACTCAGGCATTACATCTGTCCAGCCTAAAGCCTTGTACAGCAACACGTGCAAAGGTGCCGATGGTAACCATTCTTCACCTCTTATGACGTGAGATATCTGCATTAAATAATCATCTACAACGTTGGCCAAATGGTAGGTTGGCATACCGTCAGACTTAAACAAAACTTTATCGTCTAACTGTTTTGAATTCACTACTACTCTACCGCGTATCAAGTCGTTAACCACCACTTCTTCTTCAACTGGAGTTTTGAAACGAATAACATAGGCCTCGTTGTTTTTTAATTTCTCATCTACTTCGGCAGGCGAAAGCGTTAAGGAGTTTTGCATGTCCATTCGGGTAGATGCATCGTACTGCCAAGTTTTCTTTTCGGCTTCAGCTGCTTTTCTTTTGGCATCAAGGTTTTCTGCGCTATCAAAAGCATAGTAAGCATTATTTGAAGTCAACAATTGATCGGCGTATTGATGATACAAATGCTTTCTTTCGCTTTGGCGATAAGGTGCATGTGGTCCGCCTACATGAACTCCTTCGTCGAAATCGAAACCACACCACTTAAGGGCATCAATTAAATATCGTTCTGAATCGGCAACATATCTTGTTTGGTCGGTGTCTTCAATACGTAAAATGAAATCTCCGCCTAGTTTTTTGGCAAAAAGATAGTTGTACAATGCGGTGCGTATTCCGCCTATGTGCTGCGGTCCGGTTGGACTAGGAGCGTATCTAACTCTTACTTTTCTTGTCATGTTGGCAAAGATACCAAAACATTGAAGCAAAATTCTATTTTTGTTTTATGGAAATTTTAAGTCCCCAACATTGGAAAGATTACGAGTTAATCGATTGCGGTAACGATGAGAAGTTAGAGCGCTTTGGCCCTTATATCACCATTCGTCCTGAGCCTCAGGCGGTTTGGAAGCGCGCTATGCCTTACGAAAAGTGGGAGCACATGGCTCACGTTAAATTTATTCCCGATTCTAGTTCTCAAGGAACCTGGAAGAAATTAAAGCAGATGCCCGACCAGTGGAAAATTTCTTACGATGAGCTCAATATTAAATTTCGTTTGGGATTAACCAAGTTTAAACACGTTGGTATTTTTCCTGAACAAGCTGCCAACTGGGATTATATTTACAAGTGTATTAAGCAAATGAAAACGCCTGAACCTAAGGTGTTGAATATGTTTGCCTATACTGGCGGCGCATCGTTGGCTGCAAAGGCTGCAGGTGCCGATGTTATTCATTTAGATGCAATTAAGCAGGTGGTATCATGGGGTAAAGAAAACATGGAAATTTCCGGACAAAAAGATATTCGTTGGATGGTGGAAGATGCTTTGAAATATAGCAGAAAAGCATCACGTAAAGAGATAAAATACAATGGAATTATTTTGGATCCTCCGGCTTTTGGTCACGGACCTAACGGCGAAAGCTGGAAGTTAGAAAGAGACATTGATGAACTCTTGGCCTGTGTGTTTGAAATGCTTGATCCTAAAGAACATTTCTTCATTATCAATACTTATTCATTAGGTTTCTCAGCCTTGATTTTGCGCAATTTATTGAACTACTACAAGCAAGCAGATGATTCTTATGAAATTGGTGAGCTGGTTTTGAATTCAACAAGCAATCAGATTCTGCCATTGGGCGTGTTTGCCAGAGGGTTTCGTCAGGAAAAATAATTCGTTTTGCAATCATTGAATAGATAAATTCAATCGAAATATTTATTCGATAGAGAATTCCTAATGTATAATTGTGATATAAAACCTCACAATTATGAAACACTTGAATTCTATAGGTTTAGACGAGAAAAAGTCGAAACAATTAGCCGCCAGCCTCAACGATTTATTGGCAAATTATTCTATTTTTTACCAGAACTTGCGCGGTTATCATTGGAATATTAAGGGTAATAAATTCTTTGAACTACACTTAAAATTCGAAGAGTTATACAACGACTTGGTATTAAAAATTGATGAAATTGCCGAACGAATTTTAACCTTGGGTTTTGCCCCAAATCACAAATATTCTGATTTCAGGAAAATGTCCACCATTACTGAAAAATCAGAGGTTTCCGACGGAACAAAGGCTGTGAAAGATATTTTAGATTCATTCAAAACCATCATCATTCTGCAAAGAGAATATAAGAGCGTTGCCGATAAAGCGGGCGACGAAGGAACTGCTGCTTTGATGAGTGATTATATTCGAGCTCAGGAGAAATTGGTTTGGATGTATTCGGCGTATCTTAAATAAGGTAAGAGAAGTCAAAAAAGTAGTGCAAAGAGCTTTTTGACTTCTTATTTTTTCTTCTATCTGCGGCGTAGGGCTATCCTAAGCGCCAATAGATCTTTGTGCCTTGAGTTTTAGTTTGCTCAACTTTTTCAAATTCAACCGAATGACTCATATTATTGAAGCGAACAGGCTCTTCTAAATTAAATTTCTAGAGGCAATGGTTTTTTATTGTAAACACACAATTTCTTCTATGCTGCTTTACTGTAAATCAATTTCTTAAAATCATCGTTTTTGTTAACATACAATAGGTTTTTGATGATGAAATGGTAATAAATAAGAAACCTGAAAGAGAGCTTGCACAGATACCTTAGCGATGGTTAATAATAAACACAAAAAAGAAAAACATGAAAAAGAAAACTTTACTCGCTTTTCTATTGGCGGCAGGTTTTTCGGGCATTTTAAGTGCCCAAAATACTTTGCAGGTTAGGGTGAATCAGGCTACCGACGACATGGAAGAATATGTTGCGGGTGCCGGACAAACTCAAACTATTGGAACAATGGATGCAGCTAGCTCTGATTTGGAGCTGGGCGCTGCAGATGCTAACAACAAAGATCCTCAATTAATTGGTATTCGTTTTAATTCTATCAACCTCCCTCAAGGCGCTTATATTAAGAAGGCCTATATTGAGTTTACAGTAGATGCCATTAATAAAAACACCAACCCTTGTGAGTTGATCATTACGGCTCAGGATGCCGATAACCCGCTTACTTTCGATCCTAACGTGAATTTTAATGTTTCCTCTCGTGCTATGCTGAGCGACTCTATTGCGTGGTCGGTTTCCGGTGCAACATGGAACACTGTTGGTTCTCATGGAGAAGATCAGCAAACACCTGATATCACCGCTTTAGTTCAACAATTAGTTGATCGTTCGGGCTGGGCTTCTGGCAATGCCATGGCCTTTTTCGTTAAAGGAACAGGTTTAAGAGAGGTAGAAGCTTTTGATGGTTCTGCTCCAGACGCACCTTTATTGGTAATCGAATATGGTTTTAAAACAACAGTGCAGGTGCGCGTAAATTCTGCCAGCGATGATTTAGAAGAGTGGATTGCAGGTAGCGGACAAACCAAAACAGTAGGAACGATTGATGCAGGAAGCTCTGACTTAGAATTTGGTTTTGAAAACACAGGGTTGAAAGATCCTCAATTAACGGGAATTCGTTTTGCCAATGTTGCTGTTCCTGCTAACGCAGAAATACTGAGCGCTTATTTGGAATTTACAGTTGATGCAACCAGTAAAAATCAAGACCCTGCGGTTTGGTATATTAAAGCAGAAGACAATGTAAGCTCAGTTACTTTTCCAGGCACGAACAATTGTGTTACTTCTCGCTTGATGATGAGCGACTCTGTTACTTGGAATGTTGCTGCAGGAGGAACCTGGAATACCGTTGGTTCGCACGGCGAAGAACAACAATCGCCCGATTTAAAAGATTTAGTGAAAGCTTTGGTAGATAAAAACGGTTGGGTTTCAGGTAATCCTATGACTTTCTTTATTAAAGGAACTGGTTGCAGAGAGGTTGAATCGTTTGATGGCGATGCTCCAAAGGCGCCTCTTTTGGTAATTACTTATGCTAGCAATCAATGTGTAGAAAATGCTACATCTTCTTATCCTGTAAGTAAAGGTCAGAGCTGGAATTATGATGACAACGGTGATGCAGTTGATGCTAATTGGAAAGCAATGCACTACAATGATACTTGCTGGACTTATGGTAATGGAACCTTAGGTTATGGTGTTGCTTCTTTAGGAAAAACTATTTCTTATGGTGCCGATGCTAATAACAAACACAAAGCATATTACTTCAGAAAAAGAGTGAACGTTGCCGATTTATCGGTGATGACAGATACTTTGTTGTTCAACGTTCGTGTGAATGACGGAATGATATTGTATGTAAACGGCGCAGAGGCAATTCGTTTTAACATGCCAAATGGTGTTGTTAACAATACCACTTTAGCTTCTTCGAAACAAGCCGATATAGAACAAACTTTGTATTACACTTTCTTTGTGCCTAAATCACTTTTTCAAACAGGCTGCAATATCATTGCAGCTGAAGTTCATCAACATTCGGCAAACAGTGCCGATTTAGCTTTCGATATGGAAATAGTGAGTAAATCAAACAATGCTATTTCTACAAATTACGGCTGTACCGGTGCTAACGACAACCATATTTCTTGCTTCACTTCTGTGGTGCCAAGAGCACAAAATGATACAGTAGAAATCCCATTTGCTACGCATGCTATGCAATATATTTTTAACAAAGGAATGACTTATACAGATGGTAATGGTGTTGTACCTGGAACTTTTGACTTTACGGGTTATGTGCCTATTAACGGAAGCAGCAAGCTAGGTTATCTTTCTGTAAATCATGAAAACACTCCGGGTGGCGTTTCTATGTTAGAAATTCATCTTAATGAAACTACTGGTTTATGGGTTTTAGATTCTTCTAAAGCAGTTGATTTTGGCGGTGAATTGGTGCAAACCATTAGAAATTGTTCGGGTACTGTTACACCTTGGAATACTATTATTACCAGTGAAGAAAGCACACCGAATACTGATGCCAACAGCGATGGATACCATGATGTAGGATGGCATATCGAGATTGATCCTGCTACAGCTCGTGTTAAAGAATATGGAAATGGTAAACGTGAGAAATTGTGGAAAATGGGTAAAATGAACCATGAAAACGTTGTTATTGCCTCTGATAAAAAAACAGCTTATTATGGTGAAGATGCGGGTAGCGGTAAAGTGTGGAAGTTTGTTGCCGACGTTCCCGAAAACTTATACAACGGTACTTTGTATGTGTTGAAATTAGACCAACCAATGGTAAATGGTGAGCCATCAGGTTCTACAGGTACTTGGGTACAAATAGACAACTCTACTCCTGCTTTGTGTAATACAGTTAATGCTTCTGCAACAGCCGTTTCCGCCACCTCTTTTAGTGGTATTGAAGATGCTGAGATTAGTCCGCTAGATGGTAAAGTATATTTTACCGCTAAAGGGTTGAACCGCGTTTATCGCTTTAAAGATGACGGAACTACTGTTTCGGGTTTTGAAACTTTTGTAGGCGCTAACAATTATTTGATTAATTCAAATGGTAAAATTGTTTCTGAAGCATGGGGAAGCGGTAACGACAACCTTACTTTCGACGATAGAGGAAATCTTTATGTGTTGCAGGATGGAAGCCGTAACCATATTTGGATGGTGTATCCTGACCACACACAAGCAAATCCTAAAGTTGAGGTGTTTATGGTTACCCCATCAGGCTCTGAACCTACGGGAATGACTTTTTCACCCGATTATAAATACATGTTTCTTTCTATACAGTCGCCATCTGGTAGCATTGCGCAAAAAGATGTTGCAGGCACTTCTTTTACACATAATAACGACGTTACTTTGGTAATCGCCCGCAAACAATATTTAGGCGTTGACCAAACAGTATCGGTAAAGACTGTTGACGGAAACTTAGGCTTAGAAGCTTATCCAAATCCTTTTGCAGATGTGCTGAATCTTAATATTTCTTCTTTGAACTCAAACAATGCATCGGTTCAAATTATAGATATTACAGGTAAAGAAGTATTCGTAAAATCAGTTTCATTACAGCAAGGCGTTACCAGCTTAGCATTAAATACTTCAGCATTAGCGAATGGAGTATACTTTGTTAAAGTGTCTTCTAACGAAGGCGCTGTGGTTTCTAAGGTTGTTTTAAGTAAATAGTTTACTATCAGGCAGAGAAGAGAATATTCCTTCTCTGCCTTTTAAATAATAAAAGAACATGAAAGGAGCGATTAGTGCAGCGTTGATGTTTATTGCCACTTGTGGCTACGCGCAATTAGATACCAATTATTTTGCCCCAAAAAGGGTTTATTATAGTATAGAAGAAGCAATTCCGCATAAAGATTCGGCCATTGTTTTAGTGATGAGAGGTAAAGGTCTTGTTGAAATTCCTCAAGACGTTGTTTTGTTGAAAGAACTGAGAATGGCAAGTTTCATGAAGAACAGTATTGTTGAAATAAATCCGTCCTTATGTGAATTACGTCATTTAAAAGAATTGAATTTCCGACAAAATCAATTGACTCAGCTTCCTCAGGAAATATCGCAATTGGTGGCCTTGGAGAGATTACAATTGGAAAAAAATAAAATACAAACCTTACCAGATAATCTCGGACAATTAAAAAATCTGCGAACATTACAGCTGGAAGAAAACAACTTGAGTGCTTTCCCCGCCGCCATTTGTCAATTAAGTGCTTTGAGAAGCTTTGTATTTGATCATAATAAGATTAGTACTTTACCTAGCGATTTCGGACACCTAACCAATCTGGTGTCTATTAATGCAGGCTATAATTTGATAGAGAGTTTACCAAGCTCTTTTTATGCTTTAAATCAATTAATTGAACTCAACTTGGAATACAATACAATAAAATCTCTTGGTAAAGGGATCGGTAATCTAAAATCACTCAAAACCTTGGTTTTAACAGGCAATCAATTGGAAAGCTTGCCCGAGTGGGTTTGTAAACTTGAAAATCTTGAGTTATTGACTCTTAGCGGTAATCCTATCACGCGCTTGCCTAAAAACATTCACAAGCTTAAGAACCTAAAGTCACTTATTGCTCTGGATACAAAGATGAGTAATCAGGAAAAAGAACGCATCAAAAAAGCCCTTCCCGCCTGTAAAATCATGTTGTAGGCCCCCTCAATATCCCCTCTTAGCAACCCGATAATTTGGATTATCGGGTTTTTGCTTGCGCCAACCTCATTTCTTGCCGTTCATCGATTTTTTCAATAATTATCGAATTTCCTATGTATTTTGGTAGAACCCAAAACAACTTAAACTGACCAACCAGTTTGATATATTGCGCGCTAAACTCGACGAGTTTATAAGGAAGTTCTATAAAAATGAACTTGTGAAGGGTGCCTTCTATTCTGCAATTATTCTTTCGTCATTCTTTATTTTATGTATTATTCTCGAGTATTTCGGAAGATTTGATACCGCTGTTAGAACGGGAATATTTTACACTTTAATTGCAGCTTTTGTAATAGTTTTGGGTAGGTTCTTTGTGCTTCCTATGTTGCGTTTAAACAAGATTGGTAAGACAATTTCTTATGAGGATTCTGCTAAAATTTTAGGTGCTCATTTCGCACAAGTGAATGATAAACTGCTTAACGTTCTGCAATTGCAAGAGCTGACTGTTTCCGATAATGAATTGCTTTTAGCTTCTATCAATCAGAAAGTGAGCGAATTGAAGCCTGTACCTTTTATCAGTGCCATCAATCTTAAAGAGAATTACAAATATTTCAAGTATGTGCTTATCATTTTCATTTCTTTTTCCTTTAGCTGGTTTGCATTTCCTGAGGTGGTGAAAGAAAGCACAAGGCGCATCTTGCACCCTAAAACCGATTTTGCTACTCCTGTGCCCTATCAGTTTTTAATCGAAAACGGCAACCTGAAAGTCGCTCAAAATGAAGATTTTTTGCTGGAAGTTAAAGTTAAAGGTGATGTATTGCCCGACGAGGTTTTTATTGAAATTGGTGATGGACGTTTTAAGCTGCAAAAGAAAGATAAATTGCATTATTCTTACTTGTTTAAAAATGTAAATCAAAATGTAGATTTTGTAATTTCAACTGAAGAGGTGAATTCTTCGAAGTTCTTGTTAGAAGCCTTGCCTAAGGCAACTATCGCTGGCCTGTCCATTAAACTTGCTTACCCTGCATATCTGCATAAAGTAGCTGAAACCGTTAAAAATACAGGCGATTTATTTATTCCTGAAGGAACAAAAGTGGAATGGACTGTTGATGCTAAAAACACAGAAAACTTGTTGTTCAAGTTAAATGACTCCACCTATAGAACATTGCTTATAGGTAGTGTTTTTTCGTGGCAAAAGGTTGTTCGTAACAGCACACATTATTCTTTGTTAGCTTCAAATTCCAAATTGACACAACCCAATGTTGCCAATTATTTTATTAATGTACAAAAAGATGCTTTTCCTGAAATTGGTGTAGAGAATATTGTTGATTCAACTCAGGTTAATTTGTTGTTGGCAGGAGGAGAAATTGCTGATGATTACGGAGTTTCAAAGCTGACTTTTAATTATAGAAAAGTTGTTGACAAACAAGCCAAAGAGACTGATTTTAAGTCGAAAAATGTAACTATTGATCCTTCCGTTTTACAACAAAATTTTAACTATTTTCTTGATGTTAAGGACGTGGATTTGAACAATGGCGAGTCACTAGAGTACTTTTTTGAGGTGTGGGATAACGATGGTGTGAACGGGCACAAATCGGTGAAAACCAAAATAGAAAGTTTCCGACTGCCGGGCGAACACGAGATTCAGGAAAGTATGGAGAAAGCGCAAAACAGTTTAGCCAATCAACTTAAAGATGCTGCCGCTGAAGCCGATAAATTACAGAAGGAATATGAGCAAATACGAAAGGAGTTGTTGCCAAAGAAAAACTTAGATTGGGCCGACAAAAAGAAGCTGAAAGATTTTCTTAAGAAGCAAAACGATTTTGCCAATAAAGTGGAAGATTTGAAAAAGCAAAATGAGAATTTGAACGAACAAAAAGAAGATGTTTTACAACCCGCTGAAGAATTGCTTGAAAAGCAAGAGCTTCTGCAAGATTTAATGCAAAAATTATTGCCTCAGGAAATGAAAGATCAGTTGAAGGAGTTGGAGAAATTATTGGATGAAATGTCGAAAGAGAAGACAGAAGACTTGCTCGAAAAAATTAATATGAACAACAAAGAGTTGGAGAAAGATTTAGATAGATCTTTA
The DNA here is from genome assembly GCA_945871895.1 of Chryseobacterium gleum. Taxonomy (GTDB): domain Bacteria; phylum Bacteroidota; class Bacteroidia; order Flavobacteriales_C; genus JAHEZL01. The sequence goes on from CAMBXP010000010.1 coordinate 23,035, forward strand.
GAGTTGTATAAGCAGATGGAGTTTGAGGAGAAGTTGGACAATACGCTGAAAAATTTGGAGAAGTTGGCCAAAGAAGAGAAAAATCTTTCAGAAAAGACGAAAGATGCAAGTAAGAAGGATCAGGAAGAGTTGAAACAGAAACAAGATGAGCTAAATAAAAAGTTCGAAGATGTGAAGAAAGACATGCAAGACTTGAAGGAAAAGAATTCTAAAATGGAATTCCCACGTGAGTTTAAAGATCCTGAGCAGGAAAAGAATGAGGCGCAAAAGGAGATGAACAAAGCATCTGAAAACTTAGAGCAAAAGCAAAATAAAAGTGCCTCAGAGAATCAGAAGAACGCAGCAGAAAAAATGGAAGAAATGGCCAAAAAAATGGCCGACATGAAAAAGAAGGAAGAAGAGAAAAAGCAATCTGAAGACATGAATGCTTTGCGACAAATTTTGGAGAATCTTTTATATCTCTCTTTCGAGGAAGAAAAACTAATGAATCAATTTAAACAAACAACAATTAAAGACCCTAATTACGTGCAGCTAGTGAAACGTCAAAATGAGCTGAAATCGGATGCTAAAATTATTGAAGATTCTCTTTTTGCCTTAAGCAAAAGACAGGTACAATTAAGTTCGGTGGTGAACAAAGAGATGGGGTCAATTAACCAAAATTTGAAAGAGTCAATTCAGTTTTTAGGAGAACGGCAAACACCTTTGGCGAATGAGAAACAACGTTATGTAATGACATCAGTGAATAATTTGGCCTTGATGCTTGATGAGAGTTTACAGCAAATGCAACAGCAGGCAGCGCAGAAAAAATTCGGCACTCAAAAATGCAATAAACCAGGCAGCGGTCCGCCAGATATTTCCGATTTAAAAAAGTTGCAAGAACAATTGAACAAGCAATTGAAAGAAATGAAAGATGGCCAAGATGAAGGTGGTAAATCGGGCGACAAGGGCAGCAATGGTGAATCTGGAAAGAAGAAGAAATTGGCTCAAATGGCGGCCCAGCAATCGGCTATTCGACAGTATATGCAGGAGATGAGTAAACAGCTTGAGAAAGAAGGAAAAGGGATGAGTGGAAGTGGCATGGACAAACTGAACGAGTTGATGAAGAAAACAGAGCAAGACATTGTTAACAATAAAGTTTCTCCAGAAACTATTCAACGCCAGAAGGAGATTTTAACTCGTTTGTTGGAGGCGGAAAAAGCAAGCAAAGAGAGAGAATACGATAAGGAACGCAAGGCAAATGAAGGAAAAGATTCAAATAAGCGTAACCAAAATGCAATAAAAGAGTACAAATGGCACAAAAAGGAAGAGGATGAATTACTAAAGGCGGTTCCTCCGGCGTTAAATTTATTTTATAAAAAGAAAGCAAACGAGTATTTTAATGCTCCCAAATGACAAATAAAACGATGGAACAACAACTGTCTTTTTCCTCTAAATCGGAAAACTTAAACTTGGTAGAGAAGCTGATCGATGATGTTTGTGCAAAAAACAACGTGAACGAAGACTACTATGGAAACATATTGATTGCTATTACAGAGGCAGTAAACAACGCAATCCATCACGGCAATAAATCAAATCCCGAGAAATCGGTAAATGTTCAATACAACTCTCAGGGAGACAAGTTACTCTTTACCATTCAAGATGAAGGTCCGGGTTTTGATTACGATAATCTCCCCGATCCTACCGATCCGCAAAACATTGAAAAACCTCACGGTAGAGGTGTTTTCTTGATGAAAAATCTTGCTGATAAAATTGATTTCTTTGATGGAGGCAGCACGGTGAAAATAGAATTCAATGTGAGCAAGAAACCTGAATAATGCAAAATATTACTTTTAATTTTGAAGATCTTTCCTCCTTTTTAAAAAATAGGGGGAATCTTCGTTTATGGCTTAATGCTGCAGCAAAGAAAGAGAAGCAAAAAATAGGTGCGGTGAACTATATTTTCTGTTCCGACAAGCATTTGTTTGCGATCAATAAACAATATCTAAATCACAATTATTTTACCGATGTGATTACCTTTCAATACGAAGATAGTGAGGGTGTATCGGGTGATATTTTTATAAGTTATGATAGAATAAAAGAGAATGCAAAAGAATTCAATCAAAGCGTTAGCAATGAATTGCACCGTGTAATGGTGCATGGCTTACTTCACCTTTTGGGATATAAGGACAAAAATACTGAACAACAGAAGGTTATGAAGAGCAAAGAAGATTTTTATTTATCTTTGAGGGCTTTTTAAAAAATTATGGAAAATTCTTACGATGTAATTGTGGTGGGCGGTGGTCATGCCGGTTGTGAAGCTGCGCATGCTGCTGCAACAATGGGTTCAAAGGTGTTGTTGATTACCATGAACATGAATACCATTGCTCAAATGAGCTGTAATCCAGCCATGGGCGGAATCGCTAAAGGTCAGATTGTGAGGGAGATAGATGCTCTTGGAGGGATGTCGGGTATTGTTACCGACGAAACCATGATTCAATTTAAAATGCTAAGTCGTTCTAAAGGTCCTGCGATGTGGAGTCCAAGAGCTCAGAGTGACAGAATGCGTTTTGCAGAAAGCTGGAGATTGAAGTTAGAACAAAATGAAAATGTTTCTTTTTGGCAAGACATGGCCCATCGTGTAGATGTGAAAGACGGTAAAGTGGTGGGTGTTGAAACGCAATTGGGAATGTATTTCAAATGCAAATCTTTGGTGCTTACCAACGGAACATTTTTGAATGGCATTATTCACATTGGCGAAAAGAATTTTGGTGGAGGAAGAACAGCAGAGAGATCGGCTACAGGCTTAACCGAAAGTTTAATTGGTTTTGGTTTTGAAAGTGGCAGAATGAAAACGGGTACACCACCGCGAGTAGACGGAAGATCCTTAGATTATTCATTGATGGAGGTTCAGCCAGGAGATGTAAATCCATCTAAATTTTCATACAAGGATACCCCGCGGTTAACTACCCAAAGAGATTGTTACCTCACTTACACCAATGAAGAGGTTCATGATATTTTAAGAACGGGCTTTAGTAAGTCACCCATGTTTCAGGGAAGAATTCAAGGTTTGGGTCCACGTTATTGTCCGTCTATTGAAGACAAGATCACTCGTTTTGCTGAACGAGACCGACATCAAATATTTGTTGAGCCAGAAGGTTGGAACACCGTTGAAGTATATGTAAATGGTTTTAGTACTTCACTTCCTGAGGATGTTCAACAAGAAGCGTTACGAAAAATTAAAGGATTTGAGCGCGCTAAAATGTTTCGTCCGGGCTACGCCATAGAATATGACTTTTTTAATCCTCAGCAGCTTAAAAATACGCTTGAGACGAAGATCGTGGAGAACCTTTATTTCGCCGGACAAATCAATGGAACCACAGGATATGAAGAGGCTGCTTGTCAGGGTTTAATGGCAGGAATTAATGCCCATCAAAAGAACAATAACCTCCCTCCATTTGTGTTGCAGAGGAATGAAGCATACATAGGTGTGTTGATTGACGATTTAATTACCAAAGGCACGAATGAGCCTTATCGAATGTTTACTTCAAGAGCTGAATATAGAATTTTACTTAGACAGGATAATGCTGATGTTAGGCTAACGGCTCTGGGTCATGCTTTAGGTTTGGCCGATGACAACAGGTTGAAAACGGTTCAAGAAAAAGAGAAACAAGTGGCTTCGCTAATCACTCAATTCAAAGACATTAGTATCCAGCCTGATCAAATAAATGGCATTATTGAAGGTAAAGGGGGCTCCCCTATTCGTCAGAAACAAAAAATGTTTTCCTTGTTGCAAAGACCCGAATTGCAGGTGAATGACTTTCTCTTCCTAGATGTTTTCAAACCTTATACAAGCTCTCAAAGCAATGTTGAATTGTTGGAGCAAGCCGAAATCCAAACGAAGTATCAGGGCTATATCGACAAGGAAGAAGACTTTGCCAAGAAGTTTAAAAAACTAGATAATATTAAGTTGAAGTGTGATTTTGACTATTCTGTATTGAAATCTATCTCTGCTGAGGCAATGGAAAAATTGTCGAAGATTAAACCCGAAACACTCGGACAGGCATCGAGAATTAATGGTGTTACACCATCAGATATATCTAATATTATGCTTTACCTCGACTAATTTTTTCATTGTTCCACGTGAAACACTAACTAAATGACTATCGAAAACAAACAAGTAAAGGTGCAGAAAGCTATTTTTAACGAGATAAAAAATAGGGCAGGAAATAAAAAAAGTTCACGTGCATTGGTGGAAGAGTTAGCACAATTGCTACACGTTTCTACAGATAGTGCCTATCGAAGATTGAGGTGTGAGAAATTTCTAACATTGGATGAATTAGAGAAAATATCGATGCATTTCAAGGTTTCATTCGACAAACATTTGGCATTATCAGAATCGGATAGTGTTATTTTTAAAGTAGCCCTTAATCAGCAGAATACTTCTTTTGATGATTTTTTAATGGGGATATATACCGATTTAGAAAAGATAATTCAGCACCCCAATCATAAACTGATTTACTCTGCAAAAGAGGTTCCTATTTTCCACTTTTTACAGATTCCAGAGTTGGCTGCATTCAAAATGTTCTATTGGATGAAGACTTTATTTCAGATGCCAGAATACAATAACTTGTCTTTTAGTTTTGATTTCATAAGTGAGAAATATTTAGCTCTGGGAAAGAAAATAAGTGAACTTTATGCCCAAGCGAATTCATATGAAATTTGGAATTTTGAGTCGGTGCATAGTTTTATAGCTCAAACAGAGTTTTATTTCCAATCAGGCATGATGTATAAACAAACTGCCATTGCTTTATTGGATAAGTTTGCTGAGTTGATGACTCTAATTAAAAAGCAAGCAGATATAGAATTCAAATGTTCAATAAAGGGCGCTGTGCCAAAAGGCCATCCAAAAAATTATCATTTGTATCTTAATGAAATAATATTGAGTGATAATACAATCTACGCTCAGGTGGGCGAAAGTTCAATGTGCTACATACCCCATGCTTTATTGTATTATATGACTACGGCAGATAAGGCTTATTGCGATCATTTGCATAACGTTTTGGACGGTGTAATGAGAAAGTCGACAAAGATAAGTGGAACAGCGGAAAAACATCGCTCTATATTCTTTAATTATGTTTTTCAGAAAATTGAAGAAGCTAAAAATAGGTTGGCTATAGCTTTATAGACGTGCACCAAAAACTAACACATCGTCAACCTGATCAAGAATTCCTTTCCATTCTATTAATCGGTGATCAACAATTTCTTTCTGCTCGCTCATTGGTTTTTGAGAAATGCTTAGCAACATTTCTTTAAGCGTTTTTGATTTGAATTTCTTCTTGTCTTCTCCTCCAAATTGATCTGCATATCCATCAGACGACATGTAAATACAATCCCCTTCTTCGTAATCAAGTTCTACCAGTTCAAAGTCTTTTTCTTTCACTTCAAAGCTACCACCAAGTGATGTTTTTGTTGCTTTGTATTCTGTAATTTCTCCATTGTGCACGAACCAAAGAGGTCGGAAAGCCCCAGCATAGTAAAGTTTTTTCATTTTGAAGTCTATAGTGACTAAAGCCATATCCATTCCATCGTTTGATTCCGTATCGCTGTTTTCAAATGCTTTTATGATACCTCTATCAATTTTCTTTAAAGCTTCTGCTGGATTTAGAATTTTGTCTTTGGCAATGACCATATCTAGAAGGGTCATACCAATTAACGACATGAAGGCTCCAGGAACTCCGTGTCCTGTGCAATCGCTAATTGATATCACCATTTTGTCATCAATAAATTTAAACCAATAGAAGTCACCGCTAACGATGTCTCTAGGAGCGTGATATATGAATGAGTCATTGAGATGATGCAACTCGCTTAAGGCAGGGAAATACGATTGTTGGATAGTTAATGCATACCGAATACTTGAATTAAGGTCGTTATTTTTATCTTCAATTTCTTTGTTTTTTGAAATCACTTCTAAGTTAACCAATTCCATTTGACGTTTTTGTTCCATCAACTCTTCGGTTCTCTCTTTCACCTTGTTTTCTAGAATTTCTCTTTCTGAACGCAATTTTCTTTCTCTCCATTTAATGTAACCGAAGATGGCAAAGGCAATTAATAGTGCAGATAAAGCTTTGAACCATAGCGTACTCCAAAAGGGTGGAGTGATTCTAAATCTAAAAATTGCGGGTTTTTCCTCATCTAGGTCGGCGTTCTCTGCTTTTACCTCAAATACATAATCACCTGGTTCTAGGTTTGAAAATATAGCCTCTCTTCTATTCTCAAATATGGTCCATTTACCTGGCACTTCATTAGTGGTTAATCGCCAGCTGTATTTAACTTTTTCGGGGGCAGTGTGATCAATACCTATAAACTTGAAAATCAGGTTATTATTATTATAACCAAGACTAATAAGCCCTTTCGGAATCATTGTCCAGCGTTCAATGTCTTCTGTGTATTTTCGCCAGTTGATATTGATGTCTTCGAGCTGAACACTAGTGATAATAACTTTGGGCGCATAGCTGCTGTAGTCATCAACATTGGTATTGTATTGAACAATGCCTTTAAAGGTTCCAAAGAAAAGTTGACCTTCTTCGTCAATGGCAACCGCATTTTTATTGGTTCCCATTCCTTTGAAGCCATTGGTGATATCGTAATGTTTAACAAAGTTTATTTCATTTGCTTTCTTCGTTTTGTCGGCTACAATTTGAGGTGGATTTAAGAAAATTCTGTCAACGCCTCTCATCGAGCCTACCCACAAACAATTATTTCCGTCGAATTGCAAGAGTGAAATGTTGTCTAGGCCCAAACCATCTTTAGTGGTAAACACTTTAAAAGCATCGTTTTCAAATTTAACTAATCCTTTATCAGTGCCTATCCATACTGAGCTACCTCTTTTACTAGAATTGCTGCTTGGATTTTTAACTATGGCATTAATTACATTGGAAGGGAGCCCGTCTTCTGCCGTGTATGTAAGAAATTCTTTGCCATCAAATACATTCAAACCTTCGAAGGTGCCTATCCAAATCAAACCTAAATCATCTTCTCCGATACATCTGATATTATTCGATGATAGGCCATTAAGTTTGCTATAATTCATTGAATTTACACCATCAAATGCTGTGACTCCAGCGCGTGTACCAATCCATAAGACGCCTTTTAAATCTTCGTATAGGCAGCTTACATTTTCGTCTATGATGTTGATTTCTTCAACTTTATAGATTTTACCTTCTATGATTTTCGCTATTCCAGCGGGAGTTCCAACCCATATTTTGCCATCTGCTGATTCAGATAAGGAGGTAATTTGATTGCTAGGTAAACCGTTATCTGTTGTAAATTGAACAAGGGTATCATGTCTCATGCGGTAAATTCCTCCACCCAATGTTCCATACCACTTGTAATCTTCTTCGTCTACCAGAACGGCTGTGATGTTGTCGAATTTTATCCCATCTTCTTTTGTGTAATAGGTAAATGCTCGGCCAGCGAATTTATATAAACCAGCTCCTTTGGTTCCAAACCAGGTGTTTTCCCAAGAATCGAGAATGATTTTGTTAATGGGGTTGTTTGTTAAACCATTGTCGCTGTCGTAAATCTCGAATTGGCCTTCATAATATTTAGCTGCACCTTTTCCTGTGCCAGCCCATAATGCTTGGTCTTGGTCTTTAGCCAAGGAAAAAATGTTATTGTGAGGCAAACCGTTTTTTGTTGAGTAATTTACAAAAGTACTGTCACCTTTGAATACCGAAAGACCGTTATTTGTGGCAATCCAAATTTCACCATTTACCTCTATTATATCATTTATGTTGTTGTCTGGCAAGCCATTTAGCATATTGAAGGCTGTAATTTTTTCATTTTTTAAAAAGGCTAATCCGTTGTCTCCCCCAATCCATAACCTACCTTTTGAATCGGAGAACAAACATTTAATATTTCTGCTTAACCTGCTGTTTTGTGCAAAACGAGAGGAGAAACCATCGCCCTTAAACATAGCTAATCCTCCCTTTTTTGTGCCAACGTAAACGCTTTTGTTATATTCCTCTATGCACTGTATTTCGTCATCTGGTAAGCCTTTAGAAGGGTCTTTGAGGTTTTTTGTAAAGTTATGGAAGTCATAACCATTGTACATTGTGATACCTTTTTTGGTCCCCATCCAAATGTTACCGCCTTTGTCTCGATAAATACATTGTATGTAATTGCTTACAAGGCCATCTGCTTCTCTGTATTGTTTAAATTCTACTCCATCAAATTTGATAACACCTTCTGTAGGTGTAGCAATCCAAATGTAACGGTAGTGGTCTTGCACCATATCAACTACTTCACTTGAGTAGAGTCCCTCTTCAATAGTATATTGAGTGAAATTATACCGCTGAGCTAATGAGAATAGGGGCAATAAAAGCAAAAGGACGACCCCTAAGGATCGTCTTATTACTATACTGTGAAAAAAAGAGGTATTATCTTTTTTCAATAGGAACATATTTTTGTTCAGTTTCACCAATGTAAATTTGTCTTGGTCTGCCAATTGGTTCGTTGTTACCAATCATTTCTTTCCATTGAGCAATCCATCCTGGTAAACGGCCCAGTGCAAACATTACGGTAAACATTTCGGTTGGAATTCCAAGTGCTTTGTAGATGATACCAGAGTAAAAGTCAACATTTGGATACAAGTTTCTTTCTTTGAAGTATGGATCATTCAATGCAACTTCTTCTAAACCTTTAGCTATTTCAATTAATGGATCGTGAACACCTAATTCGTTCAGAACATCGTCGCAAGCTTTTTTGATGATTTTAGCTCTTGGGTCGAAGTTTTTGTAAACGCGGTGACCGAAGCCCATTAAACGAAAAGAGTCGTTTTTATCTTTTGCTTTTGCAATCCATTTTTCTACACCACCGCCATCTGCTTGAATTTTTTCTAGCATTTCAATTACTGCTTGGTTTGCACCACCGTGAAGTGGACCCCAAAGCGCAACAACACCTGCAGAGATAGAAGAGTATAAGTTTGCCTGAGAAGAGCCTACAATTCGAACGGTTGATGTAGAACAGTTTTGTTCATGATCGGCATGTAAAATCAATAATTTGTCTAATGCTTTTACTACTGCGCTGTTCATCTGATACTTTTGAGATGGAAGCGCAAACATCATGTTTAGGAAGTTGGCTACGTAATCCAATTCATTGTTTGGATAAACACGAGGGTGCCCCATTAAATTTTTGTAGGCCCAAGCAGAGATAGTAGGCATTTTAGCCATCAAGCGGTGAATGGTTAAATCCACTTCTTCTTTACTTCTATTAGGGTTTTGAGATTCAGGGTAGAAAGTAGATAAAGAACAAACCAAAGAAGCTACAACGCCCATTGGGTGAGCCTTTGAAGGGTAAGCTTCAAAGAATTTTCTCATGTCTTCGTGAATCAAAGTATGTTGTTTGATGCTATTGCTAAAGGCATCTAATTCTTTTGTTGAAGGCAGATGGCCATAAATCAAAAGAAAGGCAACCTCCATAAAGGTGGCTTTTTCAGCCAATTCTTCAATCGCATAACCGCGATATTTCAAGATACCTTTTTCGCCATCTAAAAAAGTAATTGAACTTTTTGTGGAACCAGTATTCTTAAAACCAGAATCTAATGTTACTAATCCTGAGCTTGATCTCAAAGTTGCGATATCAATCGCTTTTTCGTTCTCAGTTCCTGTAATTACGGGTAATTTAAATGATTTCCCGTTGTAGTTTACCTCTGCAAAATCTTCCATGAAGGCGTTAATTGTTGGATTAAAGACTAATTTTCGATAGCTGTAAAGATAAATAAAACTCAATGCGGAACAAGTGTTAACAAGAGTTTTTTATAAAGTTTAATAATTGAGGTATAAATATTCTACCAAATCTTCTATCTTTCCTTTTACTGTGGAGTTTTCGGATGTATAGTGGTTTACTAAAATAATAACCGTTAAATTCTTGCCCTTTATAGTTTTTAGATAACCAGTATAGCCTCGAATATTCGAAATGTATCCGCTTTTTCCAATAAAGTTACCTGAAAAATTTTTACCAGATCCAAAACTTTTCAATGTGCCATCTTTGCCTGATACAGAAAGGCTTTCGAAGAAATATGTTTTTAGATTTTTGTCGGCATACATTGTTTTTAAAACCTTGTAATAATTTCTGGGAGTGATGGTGTTGGCAGGGGAGAGTCCTGATGCATCAAGAATGGTGTTTTTATTGAATCCGAATTCTTTTCCAAAACATTTTTCTAGTGCTTGAGAATAGTTTTCACTGTTCATTTTCTTTTGAACTTCGAGTCCGATACATTCTGCAAAAAAATTGATGCTGTATTTGTTGGTGATTTTTGCTATTTCGTTAAGTGATGGTGAAAGTTGCGTATAGAAGGTGTTGCTTTTAGAAATAGTTTTGTCTAAGTGGCTGCCATAGGTTCCATTGATATTGATACCTGCATTTTTTAATTCTTCCATTAAGGTATAAGCAAGGAAAAGAGAAGGATTAGGAATAGAACCCTTTACTTCAAAGGCATTTTCATTCGCGGGTAAAGTTCCTTCAATTTGTTTGAGTTGTTCGTTTGGGCCACCTAAAATGTATGAGTTGTCTCCCGACTTTACTGAAGCAAGTACATGATTTTTCAGTTGTAAATAAGGAATATAAGGTGTTACGCTTTTTATTTCGCTGATAGAATCTACTTTACCCGTTTTAAAAATGATTGTGTATTGATTATCGAAGATGTTGAGTCCGCTAACTGGTGAACCATAATAGTTAGAAATATCGCTCCATTGCCAGCCATAAGGCGCAGTTACATTTCCAAAATAGGAGCCGTCACCAATTATATTTCCCGTAATACTTTTAATACCCACCTTCTTGATTTCTTCTACCCATTTTTTAATAAATGCATTTTGGTCCTGAAAAAGATATTTTGAACCTAAGGTTGGATCTCCAAATCCTTTTATAATAAGGTCACCACGAAGATTTCCATTAACTATTGAGTCGCTGAAGGCCAATTCTGTTTTAAATTGATAATTGGGACCTAACACTTTAAAGCCAGCAGCTGTAGTAATCAGCTTCATGGTAGAAGCAGTTATCATATTTTGATAGGCGTTGTGCGAAATCAGCACAGTATCTTTATCTACATCGTTAACCAACACTCCTAAAACAGCACCATCAAAGGCTGAGTCTTTTGTCCACTGTTGGAAGAATTTATTTTGAGCCGAAGCGCTAAGCGCTGCTGCAATCATCAGGATAAAAAATGTGGTTCTCATATAATCAACAATATCAAGGATTGTGCTGAAACAATAGAACTAAAATAACGTAATTATAGCAGCTAATTACTTTTTAAATGAATTGTTTAATTGTTGATGACGATAGGGGATCGGCCAAATTAATTGAAAACTACATAGGCAAGACCAATTTTTTACAGTACCTACATACATGTTACTCCCCAATTGATGCGGCAAATTTCTTAAGAAAAAATAAAGTAGACCTTATTTTTTTAGATATTGAGTTGCCTGAGATGAGTGGTTTAGATTTGGCCCAAACTTTAAGTAAAGACACTCAGGTTATTTTTATGAGCGCGCAAGCTAATTATGCTGTAAAAGCTTTCGAAATTGATGTTACCGATTACATGCAAAAACCAATAAGTTATAAGCGATTTTTAGATTCTGTACAAAAGGCTAACAAGAGGGAAGAAGAGCAGGATGTGCTTGAATCGAAAGATCATATTTTTGTGAAAAGCGCGAATAAGCTGCTAAAAATTAGTATTGATGATATTCGTTGGATTGAGGCCATGAGTGATTATATAATGATTCATACAAAAGAGAAACGCCATTTAGTGCTGTCTTCGTTAAAGGCGATAGAAGATAAATTGCCTAGCAGAAAGTTCTTGCGTTCGCATCGTTCATTTATTGTAAACATTGATAAGATTGTATCAATTGATGATTCGGCGATAGTGATTGATGATAAAACAATTCCTTTAGGAAAAACCTACAAAACAAAATTTTTGCAATCTATTAGAACCATCTAAAGGATACTTATCTTAGTGCAAAATAATTTTTCTGAAGCATTACTTAATTATAGGACAAGGTTTAGCTGGAACATTGCTTGCTTTTGAATTATTGGAAAGCGGTCATCAAGTAAGCATTGTCTCTTCAAAGGAAATTCCTAGTTCTTCTAAAGTTGCTGCCGGCTTGTTCAACCCTGTAGTTTTTAAGAGGTTGGTTCCCAGTTGGCGTGCTCACGAATTTATTCCCATTTTAAAGCATAAGTATACTTATTTAGAAGGCTTATTGAGGGCCAAATTTTTGTATTCGGTTCCTCTATCTAAGTTGATAGAAACGCAAAACGAATTAGAACTTTGGCTAAAGAAGAAAGGTAATGATGAGTTGAAGATGTTTGTTAAAGATGATATTGAGAAAGTTCATATTTCGGGCATTGATCAAGAATTACAAATGGGAGGTATTGAGGAAGCTGGTTATGTTGATTTAAAGGCTTTTTTAGACGCAGCTTTTATATATTTTCAAAAGAACGCCACGGTGGTGCAAGAAGATTTTGATTTTTCTCAACTTTCTTTAGTCACTGGAAATCCAGAATATAGAGGAATTGAGTACGATGCTTTAATTTTTTGTGAGGGCTATCATGTGCATCAAAATCCGTATTTTTCTTTCTTGCCCTTTAAGCCTGTGAACGGGGATGTCCTAACTTTGAAAATACCGTCCTATCAGTATGCTAAATGTTTCAACAAGAATTTTTTTCTGTTGCCTTTGCATGATGGAAATTACCGATTAGGCGCCACTTACAATTGGAGCAACTTGGTTTTTGAAACCAATGATGATGCTAAAAATGAACTTTTATCGAGGGTTCAACAATACATTAAAGGAGAAATAACGGTGGTGCAGCATGAGGCCGGTGTGCGACCTTCGAGCAACGATAGAAGGCCCATTTTAGGCGCCCATCCTCAACACAAAAACATATATATATTTAATGGTTTGGGCGCAAAAGGAGTAATGTTGGCTCCTTATTTTGCCCAACAATTAGCTGCCCATATTACACAAGGAAAAACTATTGAGAAAGAAGTGTCGGTAGAAAGGTATTATCGCTTACAGCAAAGCCTGTAGTTTTCTTTCTAAATCTTCTATTTTTCTATCAATATTATGTAATTCGCTTTCTTTGGCGCTGCTGTTCAATCCACTGCTGTATTTTTTCAGTGCAGAAATTCTAGAATTGCGTATTTCTTCTTTCTTCTTCCTTAATTCTAACAACTGTTTCTGCAATTGTTCACTAGTGTAAATTTGATACATTTTGCCAGTATTTTTTTAAAGATTTGGGCCAATATAAACACAGTCACCCTGCTACACAAGCCCTTTGCTGTCAATAACTCTTTTAATTAGCATAAAAAGCCTTTGCAACAAGGCATTGCCTTAAGATTTATTGTGGAAAACTTTATCTTCAAAGTGAAGTACAAGCAAAACAAGCTTTTTACTTTTGGCGCATGAACAAAATTGCACCTATTGCCAAAAAAATAGCTCACGTTATAAGCAAACATGAACATAGTAGAAATGATGATTATTTCTGGATGAATGAAAGAGATAGTGAAGATGTTGTGGCTTATTTAGATCAAGAAAATGCCTATGCAAAGGAAGCTTTGCAACAAACCGAAATTTTGCAAGAAGAGATCTACAAAGAGATGATCGGCCGAATTAATCAAAAAGATGAATCGGTTCCTTACTTATATGCAGGTTACTACTATTATGCTCGTTTTGAGGAAGGAAAAGAGTATCCTATTTATTGCAGAAAACAAGGAGGTTTAGAAGCTGAGGAAGAAATTTTATTGAATGTGAATGATTTGGCAAGCGGCCAAGCCTTTTGTAGCGTTGGCAATGTTGAGGTAAGTGGCGACCAGAAATACATTATATATTCTGTCGATTTCGTTTCGCGAAGACAATACGACATTTACTTCAAGAATCGCCTTAGCGGTGAGTTAGAGAAAGTGATCATTAAGAATACATCGGGAGAGTTTGTAGTGGCTAACGATAGCAAAACAATTTTCTATACTAAGAAAGATGAGGCTTTGCGGCCTTTTCAAGCCTATCGATATGTGCTTGGCGAAGAAGAACTAAGTGCTCAAATGTTATTTCAGGAAGATGATGAGATGTTTGTTTTGAGCGTGGGCAAAAGTAAAACCGATCAGTATATTTATATTTCTTCTGGCAGTACGCTTACATCCGAATATCGCATTGTTTCGGCAAATATGCCTTTTGAAGATTTTAAAATTTTTCATCCACGTGAAAAGGCAATCGAATATTCAATACAGCATGCTGGAAAGCATTTTTACATTATTACCAATTGGAACGCAGTTAATTTTAAGGTAATGATTGCCGATGAAAATGCAACAGATAAAAGTCAGTGGCGAGATTTCGTTGCTCATCGTGATGATGTATTAGTGCAGGATGTGGAAGTTTTTAAAGATTATTTGGTGATTGATGAAAGAGTGAATGGCCTAACTCAATTTAGAGTTATTAATCTATCCACCAACGATTCTTATCATGTTGATTTTGGTGAGCCTTTGTATGCCGCTGGTTTCAGCAGCAATTATGAATACGATTCAACTGTGTTGAGATACAGCTTTTCGAGTTTGAAAACACCCGGAACAGTCTTCGATATTGATTTAAAAACACAACAAAAGGAAATCAAAAAAGTGCAAGAAGTTGTGGGTGGCCACCATCCAGAGGATTATATAACCGAGCGATTGTGGGCCAAAGCTAGAGACGGACAGGTCGTACCTATTTCTTTGGTGTACTCTAAAAAGATAGTTCCCGATGGCACTCATCCTGCGCTTTTGTATGGGTATGGTTCGTATGGTATCATTGTGGATCCGCAGTTTTCTTCTGCACGATTGAGTTTATTAGATAGAGGATTTGTATTTGCTATTGCGCATATTCGAGGCGGACAAGACCTAGGTAGAAATTGGTATGAAGATGGAAAATTCTTGAAAAAGAAAAATACTTTTTACGATTTTATTGATTGTGCTGAATTCTTGATTCAAAATAGATATTCAGCCCCCGACAATCTTTTTGCAATGGGAGGAAGTGCTGGAGGCATGTTAATGGGAGGTGTTGCAAACATGCGTCCCGATTTGTTTAAAGGAATTGTAGCCCAAGTGCCATTTGTAGATGTTGCAACCACTATGCTTGATGAGACAATTCCATTAACCGTTGGGGAGTACGAAGAATGGGGAAATCCAAATGAGGAAGAGTATTACCATTACATGCTTTCCTATTCACCGTATGATAATGTTGAAGCAAAAGATTACCCTGCAATTTTAGTGGAAACAGGTTATCATGACTCCCAGGTTCAGTATTGGGAACCAGCGAAATGGGTAGCTAAGTTGAGAGAACTGAAAACCAATAATCAACCTTTGATCTTTAAATGCAATATGGAAACAGGGCATGGAGGCGCGTCGGGTAGATACCAGCGTTTTAAGGAAGTTGCTCTGGAATATGCCTTTTTGCTAGATTTTGCGAAGAAACGTGATTAACTTCAATTGTTACCGCCACAGGATTTTCTATAAATTGTTAATTATGTGTTGAAAAAAGACCTTGAATATTTTGATTTTGGTGGATTAGGTATTATAATTGTAACCTTATTTAAGGACTAATCTTCCTTAATAAACGGGCGTATATGAAAAAAGTATCTCTAATTGTTTTGTTCCTAGCGGTTGTTAGTGCGGCTTTCGCACAATCTGGTGAATTAAAAATAGAAGGCGTTTACCAAGGTAAAAACCTTTATGTACAAAATCCATTTGCTACTTCAGGTGTTGGTTTTTGCGTTTATGAAGTGCGTGTGAACAACCAAGTGACTACAGATGAGGTGAACTCAAGCGCTTTTGAAATCGATTTATTAAGTTTTCAATTAACTATTGGTTCTCCAATTGTTGTTCAAATCAAACATAAAGAAGGATGTAAGCCAAAGGTTTTAAATCCAGAGGTGGTTAAACCAAGCGCTTCTTACACAATTACTTCTATTGCAAGTGATGCTGATGGCAAATTAACGTGGAAGACAACAGGTGAATCAGGCACTCTTCCTTTCATTGTTGAACAATACAGATGGAACAAATGGGTTAAAGTAGGCGAAGTTCAAGGAAAAGGTACTGCTGGTGAACATGCTTATACGTTTAAAGTAACTCCTCACAGTGGTAAAAATAAAGTTCGTATCAAACAAGTTGACAATGCTGGTGCAAAAACATCACAAGATGTTCCTTTCACCGCTAAAGTTGCTCAAGTAAATTACGCTTTAGATCCAGCAGGCAAAACAATTACTTTTACCAATACAACATCTCAACCAACAGAAACAATGTATGAGATTTTCGACAAATTTGGTAATATGATGGCTAGAGGATATTCTGCTAAAGTAGATGTTTCTAAATTGGCAGTGGGTACTTATTATTTGAATTACGATAAGTCAAACGCTGAAATCATCATCCCTAAGCGTAAATAATCATTTTCAAATTTTTTTAACTTCATCTTTTTCATGAAGAAAGTAGATCACATCGGTATTGCGGTAAAAGATCTAGATGCCTCCATGAGCGTGTACGAGAAATTGTTGAATGTTTCTTGCGACAAGGTAGAAGAGGTAGCAAGTGAAAATGTTTTAACTGCCTTTTTTCAAGCAGGAGACACCAAAATAGAACTATTGGCAGCTACAAACGAAGACAGTGCCATCGCTAAATATCTCACTAAAAAACCTGAAGGAATTCATCATATTGCGTTTGAAGTAGAAGATATTTATTTGGAAATAAACCGTTTGAAAAAGGAAGGCTTTACGCCTTTATCCCAAGAACCAAAAAAGGGTGCCGACAATAAATTAATTTGTTTTTTTCATCCCAAAGACACCAATGGTGTGTTGATGGAGATTTGTCAGTCGGTATAAAAGTTTACTTTCTCCAAACTCAATCTCACACGCACTCTGAATTTCTACAAACCCAATTCTTCAACCAATTCGTGAATATCCTGCTTTTCTAAATCAAGCCAAACCGCTTGCAATCCTGCCTGTAATGCGCCTTCCACATGTTGCGGAGAATCATCTATAAATAGGGTTTCATTTGCATTAATTTGTTGATCATCGATGATATATAAAAAGCCTTCTTTGTTTGGTTTTCTAATTCCTATTAGATGAGAGTAGTATACTTTTTCAAAATGATTTTCTAGATTGGCAATTCCATATTTTTCCTGAAGTCTCTGATGAACGCCAATTTCATGTATCTCATTGATGTTGCTGTACAAGAAAATGCGGTATTTTTTTCTTAGTTCTTTCAATAACCCGAAACGATGAGCTGGAATATTAAACAACATTGCATTCCAGGCTTGAATCACTTCTTTTTGTGAAAGGGTGGTTCCACATATTACCGACAATTCTTTCGTAAGCTCCTCAACTCCAATTTTGCCTTCTTCCAAGCGATCGATAACATCAGTTTGCGCCTTCTTAGCAAAAATGTTTTTAAAGTCCTTTACACCTAATTTTTCAAAGGCTTCTGCAGTTAAATGATAATTGATATCGAACAATACTCCGCCTAAATCGAAGATGATATTTTTTATTTCTGGTTGCATTCTGCGAAAATATCAAAAAACCCAAACTATTCTTGGTAATGTAAGCATCAAAAGATACATTTGCAGCACGATTTATAATCGGGGCCTATAGCTCAGCTGGTTAGACCACCTGACTCATAATCAGGTGGTCCTTGGTTCAAGTCCAAGTGGGCCCACGTTTTTCAAGGCTTTCAGCAATTCGCTGGAGGCCTGTTTTGCTTCAAATCGGTACTTTGTTTGCAAATTGTTTGCAAATTATTACAAGCTTAAATCTGTTACAGATATATGGCTTCTATTAAATTAGTACTTGACCAAAGAAGAGCGAAGAGTGATGGGAAATACCCGTTAATGTTCAGAATCACGCATAATCGAGAATCCTTTACAGTGCAACTTGGAGTATCTTTTGCTGATAAGGAATGGGATCATTTACTTAATCAACCGCAGTCAAATCATCCCCTTTGTTTACATATTTTGAACTTGATAAAGGAAAAGGAGCTACAGTATTTTCGAGAAATCATTAGAATTGAAACCAAACAGGAGCATTACAGCCTCCAAGAATTAAAGGAAATTATACTTCGTCCAAGACACAATGTGTCTTTTGAAGACTTTACAAATCAGTGCATTGTAGCTTTAAATAGAGAGAAAAGAGTTGGTTCAGCCTTAACCTATGCTCAAGCTTTAAGCAGCCTTAAAAAGCATTCTAATGGCGTATTACAGTTTCATCAAATTAATTTTCAGTTTTTGACCTCTTATCAAACCAAAATGCTTGAAAAGGGAGTGTCGCAAAATGCGATTGCATCATATTTGAGGACCATACGGGCAATTTTTAATAAAGCAATCAATGAGAATATTTGCGAAGAAATGTTGTATCCGTTTAGAAAGTTTAAAATTAAAACCAAAGAGACTGTTTCACAAACATTAAATGAAAAGCAGATTAAGGATTTATTGCTAAGGAATTTTCCAGAAAATACAGCAGAAAGACAAACGCAAAGTATATTGTTGCTTATGTATTGTTTAATAGGAATCAATTTTTCCGATTTGTGCCTTTTGAAAAAATCAAACATCATTGATAATCGTATCGTTTATAAAAGAAAAAAAACAAGTAAAATCTATTCAATAAAACTGCTGCCGAAAGCAAAAGAAATCTTAAAGGAATTAGAGGATAAAAATTCAGAATACTTGTTGCCGATAATGAGCGGCTTGAAATTAGATCCAATTGAAGAAAAGAAGCACATTAATCAGCAGCTTAAAGCTTTCAACCAAAGAATAAACTCCATAGCATCTACAGAATTATTTCCTGGTAAAATATCTAGTTATTGCATAAGGTACACCTGGGCAAATACAGCAAGAAAACTAGGCTTTTCTAAGGAGTTAATATCTGAGGCTCTGGGGCATTCTTTTGGTAACAGGGTTACAAGTATATACCTAGACCCAATTGGACAAAAGGAGATTGACGTAATTAACAAGGCACTCATCGACGAGTTGTTTAACTTCAAAAGAGGTTAATTACTCTGTTAAAAAGTGACGATAATTATTTTTTGCGCAGAAAATATTCATACCTATATTTGTGCAAGGGAAACCTGGTTGCATCTTTGAAATCTTGAGAAAAGAATATAAATTTCTTACATAGAAAGATTGTAAATACATTTTATACCCCAAAATTGATAATTTAAATACGCTAGATAATATACCTGCCACTCTGATATACACCACAGACTAATAACGTCTGAGCAAACCCACCTCTAAGATATACCCCCTAATTGATAATTTGAATACTACAAGATAAAATACCTACCACTAAGATATACACTATATATAGACACAGACTAATAGCGCCTGAGCAAACCCACCTCTAAGATATACCCCCTAATTGATAATTTGAATACCGCAAGACAATATACCTAGAAGCATAAAGTGTTATAATCATTTTCAAAAATCTTTTCTTTTTTCAATGTCAAAAGGTTTCCCTAAGCAACAGAAAGACTGATGCTTGGGCGCAGCTATGCTGTGTCTTCATTTAATAAAAAATAAAAAATGAACACGCAAAATGAATTATGGAAGGATATTCCTAATTATGACCATTATCAAGTTTCTAGTTTTGGAAGAATTAGAAAGAAAAATAAGGGAAAAAAAGTTAACTGGATTTTTACTTCTAAAAGATTAAGGTCAGGCTATCCAGTAGCTCGATTAACAGACAGACAGGGTAGGAGGCAAGTGCTTTATATCCACAGACTGGTAGCGGAAGCTTTTTTAGAAAATCCCAAAGACGATTCCAAATATGTTAATCATAAAGATGGAAAAAAAGCGAACAATCATTTCTTGAATTTAGAGTGGTGCACAATGCAGCACAATACACAACATTCTTGGGATAATGGCTTGCAAAAAACTGATGTTATGATTCTAGTACTATGGAATCCATTTAGGTTGTTTATTGGATATTCCTATAAAGGGTTATCTAGAAAGTCTGGTATTTCTTTACTGGACGTGAAAAAGAATTTAACAGCTAATTATTCACTTAAAACTATTTAGCTATGTTATTGTTCGAGAATCATCCAAATAATCGTTTTATTAACGAAAAAAATATAATTTGCTGTTTACCATTTTATTTTAATGGTCAAAAGCACGTTCATTTTCCTGAAGGCACAATAAATCCGGTTCTTCAAAGAGGAAGAAAGAAGTTCAGTAGGTTGTGTGAATTAAGAAAAATGGTATTTATCTTGATCTACTTAAATAGAGATAGATTTACAGAGACTGAATATTTAGATTTAATTCAGTACCTGAGAGAAAATCACTTTTATGATTGGGCTAGTCAAGTGAATATTGAATCAATTTTCCACTGGGCTTATGAATTGGTAATGGAAAGAAATTGTTTACCAACAAACTGTACCCAAAAAACAATAATTAATCCTCTGTTCAGATTAAATAGATCAGAAAGAGCAAAAATTATAAATGGCTATAGAAAAAAATTGAGTTCAGAATCAATTATCGAATGTTTTGAGAAATCACAAATCTTAGAATTAAAACCAACTTTTGCTAATTATGCTGTTGAACTAAATTGTTGTTCAAAAACGGTTTCTGCTTTTATTTTGAAAGAAGGATTTTTAGATACATTTGAAGATATTCAAATATTCTACCGACTTAATATTTTAATAAATGGGAAGGATGTTGCTGTATTAAAAACTAAATCTAAAAGTGAATTAAAAGCAATTTTTAAACTTTCTGGAGTTGAAGTAAATGAATTATTTAGGTACATTCAAAATTGGCTTTAAAGATGATTTAATAAAGGGAGAAAAATTGGAAATTCGATGTATAATAGATATACTATACTGCCGACTTACTATTTTTCTCCTTTTTTAAAAATTAGTTGTAAAGTGTCAATTTACCCAGCCATTCCTCTAATAAACACCTCAACGTATTCCTTCATTTTGGCAATAATTCTTTCTCCTATTGTTCTGGCTTGAAGTACGCTTGGTTTGTTGTCTAAACAATCAAATACATCTTTTCTAAGTGGTTCTTGGTCTGTATAGATATATGCGTCAATTAACGCCTTAAATTGTTTTTGGTCTAAGTTTTCTTCCTCGCACAATTTGAACAATGCCAATACTTTTTGATCGCTCCAGTACTGCTCAAATTCGTCCGTTATAGTATCGGCATCATTAATTTTCGGAAGGTTTTCTTCGATAAACTTTTCTATCAATTCTCTTTTGCTTCTTAGGGACAAATCGCCTACTAAAGCATCTATAATGCTCTTTTTTTGTTTGGCGGCAGCAATTGGATCACTTGCTTGTTTTAAGTTGGCTAAAAGCTTTAAAATGTAAGCTACATTAATTTCGTCCCTGTGGATTAATTCCAATTCAAAGTCAATGTCGTTTAGAATAGAATCTTTCTCTTTAGGATCCCTACCAATCATTTCTTTTACATCCACGTATTTGTTGGCATATTCGGTAAATTCGTCTTCCGATATAGCCATATCTTCCCAGTCAAAATCGGCGTAAGAACCCAATACATTCTTAACCCTGATCAACTTTCTAAACGAAACAACAAACTCTAATCGCTGTTGATCCCCATATAATTCATGTATGCTTTGAACCGTTGGTGTTACTTGTTTTAACTGCTTTAAAGCCTCTTCGAATTTCTTTAAGACCTCTTCAAATGAAGGCATTAAAATAGTGTCCTTTGCCTCTTTGTTGCTAAACAAAGCTATAGCTTCATCTGTTGCTTTTTTAAGGTTTCTAAAGCACAAAATATTACCGTGCGACTTCTTCTCGTTGATGATTCTATTTGTTCGGGAAAAGGCTTGTATTAAGCCGTGGTACTTTAAATTTTTATCAACGTAAAGGGTATTTACCATTTTAGCATCAAAACCAGTAAGCATCATATTAACCACCAGTACAATATCCAATCGGTCTTTGTCTTGGAAATTAGCTTTCTCTCTTGCTTTTAATCGTTTACTAATGTCGTTGAAATACTCCTGAAAGGATTTACTGTCTTTAGTGGTAAAATTGTGGCCGTACATTTTATTGTAGTCACCCATAAATTCTTCTAATCTCTCCCTGCTGTGTTTTTTTCCGTATTCCGAAATAGGTTCGGCAGCAATGCCACTAATGTCACTTGCATCAACACTATCATCTAAAGCATCTTCTGGCAGTAAACCACCGCCTTCTCCAGTACTTTCGTTTGCTCCGTAGGTAAATATGGTCGCAATCCTTAAATCGTGCGCTCCAGCCTTCTTTTTACGTTTAAAAGCATCATAGTACTTCAGTAAGTTATCTATGCTACTAAGCGCAAAAATAGAACTGTACTCCTTGTTGTGGGTTTTGGTGTTATGCTGCTGAATTACATAATCCACAATTTTTTCAATTCGTTTTTCATCGTTAAAAACCTCGGTTCTGTCAATGTCTTCAACCTCAACATCAATGTCTAATTCATTTTTGCTCTTCTTTTTGTATTTTCCAACGTACTCTATATTAAACTTTAGTACGTTTTTATCATTAATAGCATCCGTGATTACGTACTTGTGCAAGCAATTTCCAAACAAATCACTGGTAGTTCGTTTGCCCAATTCGTTTTTACTTACATTATCTGCAAATATTGGCGTTCCAGTAAAACCAAATAGCTGATGATTGGTAAAAAACTCGGTAATGGCTTTATGTGTTTGTCCAAATTGGCTTCTGTGGCACTCATCAAAAATAAACACCACCTTTTTATCCTTAACTACGCTTAGTTTATTGGCGTATCGCTTATGGGAAATGGCATTGTTTAGCTTCTGAATGGTGGTTACAATTAACCGAGTACCATCCGCCAATTGATTTACTAAAGAAGAAGTGTCGTCCGTGCTGTCCACACTGCCTTTTTTAAACTTGTTGTATTCCTCAATGGTTTGATAATCCAAGTCTTTTCTGTCCACCACAAACAACACCTTGTCCACTTGTGGTAAGTCCATTACAATTTGACTAGCCTTAAACGATGTTAAAGTTTTTCCCGATCCTGTGGTGTGCCAAATGTAACCGTTTTCGTTACCCGTTTTTACCTGATTAACTATCGCCTCCGCAGCATAATATTGGTATGGTCTTAATACCATTAATTGTTTTAAAGTGTCGTTAATTACAATGTAATTGGCAATAGTTTTTCCTAAGTTTTCCTTTGCTAAAAATGAATTGGCAAAGGCAGTAAGTTCAACTATGTTTTTATTTTCTTTAT
>CAMBXP010000011.1 GCA_945871895.1 Chryseobacterium gleum
GGTTGCGGTAAAGACTTGTCGAATTCTACCGGTTGGACCTACAATGATCCAAAAAACGGTGGTTTTGAAGTTCAACCTTACGGTGAGCAGGAAACTGGTCCGGGCCTAATCTTCGTTGAAGGTGGTTCTTACACAATGGGACAAACGGAAGACGATGTTATGTATGAACAAAACAACATGGCTCGTAACGTTACTGTTTCTTCATTTTATATGGACGAAACTGAAATTCGTAACGTAGATTGGAGAGAGTATGTGTATTGGTTGTTGAGAGTATTCGGACAATCTTTGCCTGAGGTTCCTAAAAAAGCACTTCCAGATACGTTGCAATGGAGAGATGAATTAGCCTATAACGAAGAGTATGTAGAGTGGTATTTCCGTCACCCTGCTTACAACGAATATCCTGTAGTTGGTGTGAACTGGTTGCAAGCTACCGATTATTGTATTTGGAGAACCGACCGAGTAAATGAGATGATCATGATTCGTGAGGGTATCTTGAAAGTGAATCCTAACCAACAAGATGATGATAACTTTAATACCGATGCTTACTTATTAAATCAATATGTAGGTGAGGTTAAAGGAGATTTAGTAAGTCTTGATCCTAACGGCGGTGGTTTTAGAAAAGTAGTTAGAGAAGATGGTATTTTGTTGCCCCGCTATCGTCTCCCAACAGAATCAGAGTGGGAATATGCAGCGATTGGTTTAGTAGGTAACACTATCGATGAGCGCATCATCGACAGAAGAATTTATCCCTGGAATGGTCACTGGGTTAGAAATAAAGACGACCAATGGCAAGGTGAAATGATGGCCAACGTTATGAGAGCCAAAGGTGATATGATGGGGGTTGCAAGTAAATTGAATGACTCCTACGATATTACAGCTCCAGTTCGTTCTTTCTGGCCTAATGATTATGGTTTGTACCATATGGCTGGTAACGTATCTGAATGGGTAATGGACGTTTATCGTCCTCTAACGGCTGAAGATGTTAATGAATTTCGTGCTTTCCGCGGTAACGTTTTCAAAACATACAAAGAAGATGATTCAGATCCTGAACAATATGCTGTTAAAGATTCTTTAGGTAGAATGGTTTACAGAGAGGTTGATGCTGCTAAAGATAACTTAGCAGAAAGAAGAAACTATAAAAAAGCAGGTAATATTGATTATTTAGATGGTGAGTTCACTTCATCTGTATTCTTTGCTGACGAAGGTTATAAAGACCCTTCTAAAGACAATAAATTGATGTACGAAGCGGCAAACCCAACTTCAACTGGTCACTCATTGCTTTCTAACAGAACAAGAGTTTACAAAGGTGGTTCTTGGAAAGACAGAACCTTCTGGATGGGCCCTGGTACAAGAAGATTCTTGAACGAAGATCAATCTACAGATTGTATCGGTTTCCGCTGCGCAATGCACCGCGTAGGAAGTCAGGTTCAATTTGGTGGAGATAAAGGCGCTAAATAATTTGAACTTTAAGTGTTCATAAAATATAAATCCCCTCGATTTTTTCGAGGGGATTTTTTTTGATATTAGTTTTATGGAAATTCAACAAATCTACGCACTCTTCCTTCAACAAGAACAGAAGGTAAGTACCGATACCAGAAAATTAGAAAAAGGCTCTATCTTTTTTGCTTTAAAAGGTGATAATTTTAATGCCAACGCATTTGCCATATCTTCTGTTGAATCGGGATGTTCTTACGCCGTAGTAGACGATAAAAATATTCAGCATCCTCAGTGTATTGCGGTGAACGATGTGTTACAAACTTTGCAGGATTTAGCTAAGTATCATCGTCGTCAGTTTAACATTCCGGTAATTGGAATTACTGGCACCAATGGAAAAACAACCACCAAAGAATTGGTCAATCAGGTATTGAGCACGAAGTATAAAGTGCATTGCACCAAAGGCAATTTTAATAACCATATTGGTGTGCCTCTCACTTTGCTTTCGATGTTTAAAGGAACTGAAATAGCTATTATTGAAATGGGTGCCAACCATCCTTTCGAGATAGATTTTTTGTGTAAAATAGCTGAGCCTAACTATGGTTTGGTAACCAATATGGGAAAAGCTCATTTAGAGGGTTTTGGTGGTTTTGAAGGGGTGATTAAAACCAAATCGGAAATGTATGAGTTTATGGCTGCGCAGCAGGGTAAAATATTTGTTAATGCAGCAGATGAATTACTCATGAGGCAGTCGGCATCCGCTCCACAACGATTGTTTTATCAAGATGAGCGCTTAAACGGTGCGATTATTTCTACGAATCCTACTGTAAGTTTTCAGTTGAATTATACTTCAGATAGTATCGAAATAGGCAGCCATTTGTTTGGCGAGCACAACCTTATTAATATGCTTTGTGCTGCTAGGGTGGGAGTAGAATTTGGGGTGTCTTTGCTTGCCATTAAAGAGGCTCTGGAATCTTATCATCCAGATAACAATCGCTCCCAAGTTGTTCTTTCTGAAAAGGGAAACACCTTGATTTGGGATGCCTACAACGCCAATCCTACTAGTATGAGTGCGGCTGTTAATGCTTTTGCGAATACTTCTAACGATAATAAAGTAGCGATTTTGGGCGATATGTTAGAGTTAGGTGAAGAGGCACATAAAGAACACTTAGCAATGATTGCCTTGCTTAAGAAGTTAAATTTGCAGGCGTATTTAGTCGGACCAGAATTTGTTAAATGCTCTTCTTCTTTTAAATCTTTTTTGAATGCTTTAGAGCTCAAAGAATATTTGCAAGAATCATCTTTAGTTGACTATCATGTTTTAATTAAAGGCTCAAGAGGAATTAAGCTGGAAACACTAAAGGAAGTATTATAAAAAAGCCCCGCAAACAGCGAGGCTTCTTTGGCTTATAAGTATTTCTTCAGTTTCGCATCTGAACTAACATCGTTCACAAAGAGTTTGATGCGTTGCTCGTCGTCTTTCGGACAAATCAGTAGAACGTCCTCTGTGTCTACTACAATAAAGTTTTTCAAGCCGTTGGCTACCAGTAATTTGTTTCCGCTTACTGTGTAAATACTGTTTTCTGAATTGTATACTTTAAGATTTTTCCCAATTAATGCATTGCCTTTTTCATCTTTAGCCAAATGATCATAAACAGAACCCCAAGTACCTAAATCAGTCCAGCCAAAATCACATGGCAAAACATATACGTTTTTGGCTTTTTCCATCACTCCGTAATCTACAGATATATTCGTGCATTCAGAGTAAGCTTTAGTGATAAAAGCTTCTTCTTGCGCTGTGTTGTAAATGCCTTTTCCTTCTTTAAAAATATTACTTATTTCTGGAAGGTTTTTTTCCAAAGAATTGATGATGCTTTTTGCCGACCACACGAAAATACCGCTGTTCCAAGAGAAATCACCACTTTGCAAGAAGAATTTGGCCATTTCTAAATTTGGCTTTTCAGTGAAGGTTTTTACTTTTTTCAATCTTGGCTCAAATGCATAGGCTTCTTCAGTAGCTTGAATGTAGCCATAGCCGGTGTCTGGACGGTTAGGCTGAATACCTAGAGTAAGCAAACAGTCGCTTTTCGATGCTGCGTCTAATGCGGTGGTAATTACTTCTGTGAAAATATCTTCTTTTAAAATCAAATGGTCTGAAGGGGCTACAATTAAGCGCGCTTCGGGATTAATTTCTGCAATTTTATAACTCGCATAAGCTACACATGGAGCGGTATTTCTGCGCTGCGGCTCGCATAAAATTTGATTGTCGTCTAGTTGAGGCAATTGTTCTTTAATCAAATCTTTGTATTCAACATTGGCAACAATAAATATGTTTTCTGGCGGACAAACTTTTATTAATCTATCGTAAGTTAGTTGGAGCAGTGTTCTACCCACATTCAAAATATCGAGAAATTGTTTGGGTTTTGAGCTTTTACTTATCGGCCAAAATCTGCTGCCGATACCACCTGCCATTATTACGCTGTAATTATTTTTCATAAGGTTATTTTCGAGAAGCTAAGTTATAAAAATAGGTTGGTAAATTGTAGGTACAATGCATGCAGTCAGTTTACTTTTTCAACTGGTGTAGAGGCGTAAATCGTATACCACTTTTTGTTTGCTAAATTGTAGCATTTGTATCGCAATCGAATTTTCTCTTTTTTTCTAAAGGTTTCTGCTCTATCAACAACTTTAAAGTGGCTGTTGTGCGGTAATTCATGTAAAACCAATTGCGGTGCATGTTTATCTACAATTTTAATCGCGTTTAGCAACATATGATTGCTATAAATATTTCCTTTTAGCGAATCAGCTTCAGCATCAATAGCGTCTCTTAAGATGATGGGGATTCTATTGCTATTTCTAAGTTTGATGAGCAAATATCTAAAGTTTTGTTTCCATTCTTTACCATGCGGACTCACTCTATTTCCAAATTCTTTCCAAGTCATGTAGTGTGCCCATTCATGCAAAAAAACAATCAGCATGAAATAGGGTGTAAGATCATTGTTTAGCTCAATATACGGTGATTTGTATCGCCTACGAGCAAAGCAGCCCAATCGCGCTTTTCTCGGTTCAGTGATGAAAAGGTCACATTCACTTCCGCGCAACAACTGATGCACAAACACTATGGCTGGTGCAGGAAGTAACTTGTAGAAGTCGGCGCGGTCGCTATATTTTCGTAACTCTCTCCAGTTTTTCATAATTCTTAGTAAAAGAAGGACATTCGCTGCACTTACTTTTGCGATGCCCCTTGCATCCAGAGAAGATAATCGCCACACAAAAAAGGAAAGCAAAAACTTTTTCCATAATACAAGGTTTATAACATCGTAAAAATAGTAAATTGATTTTCTAAATAATGCCTATTTTTGGTAAAAATGCAGTAATGTTTAAAATTTTCAAACAGTTTGGCGAATACTTCTTCATGCTGCGCAAGACCTTCACCCGTCCGCAAAAAATGAAAATCTTTTTTAGAAGGTTTTTTGATGAGGTGGAAGCAATTGGTCTAGATTCTTTGGCTATTGTGGCTATTCTCTCTGTATTTATGGGGGCGGTAATTCTAATTCAGAGTGCTTACAACTTCTCTAATCCACTAATTCCGGCTTATGCGGAAGGTGTTGCTACCAGAGATTCTATGCTTTTAGAGTTTTCTCCAACCATTATTTCATTAATTTTGGTAGGTAAAGTAGGTTCAAGTATTGCTTCTGAGTTGGGCACTATGCGTGTTACAGAGCAGATTGATGCACTTGAAATTATGGGGGTTGATCCTATGAATTATCTTGTTTTGCCTAAGATTGTTGCTGGAGTGTTTATTATTCCGTTTTTGATTGTAATTAGCATGTTTTTAGGTGTTTACGGCGGATATTTGGCCTCATTACTTACGGGTGCTATCTCTCCGGGAAGATACATCTATGGTATTCAGTATGACTTTGTGCCCTACTATATTTTTTATGCTTTGGTTAAATCCGCTGTTTTTGCTTTTATATTAACCAGTGTTTCCTCCTTTCATGGTTACCATGCGCAAGGTGGCGCTTTAGAGGTAGGTAAATCAAGCACTAAGGCAGTGGTTTATAGCACTATTGCCATTATCTTTTTTAATTTGGTTCTCACTAAACTTTTGTTGAACTGATGATAGAAGTAGCTAACATATCTAAAAAGTTTGGTGACCGCCAAGTTTTATCTGAGGTATCTATGTACTTAGAAACAGGTAAGGTAAATATGGTTATTGGCCAAAGTGGTGCTGGTAAATCTGTTTTTTTAAAGTGTTTGGTTGGTTTGTTACAAACAGATATAGGTGAGATTCATTACGATAGAAGGAATTTTACCGAAATGAATTATCAGCAAAAGAAAGAATTACGGCAGGAAATAGGCATGCTTTTTCAAGGTGCAGCATTGTTCGATTCTTTAACTGTTGAGCAAAACGTAGTTTTTCCTTTAGAGTTGTTTGCTAAGATGTCGAAATCGGAAAGATTGGATAGAGCAAATTTTTGCTTGCAAAGAGTGAATCTAATTAACGCAAACAATCTTTACCCAGATGAAATTAGTGGTGGTATGAAAAAAAGGGTGGCTATTGCTCGAGCCATTGCCATGAATCCAAAATATTTGTTTTGCGATGAGCCAAATTCAGGATTAGACCCGCAAACATCCATTGTCATAGATAATTTAATTAAAGAAATTACGCAAGAGTTTAACATGACTACAGTGGTAATTTCACACGACATGAATTCGGTGATGGAGATCTCAGATAATATATTCTTTATCTACAGTGGTCAGAAATGGTGGGAGGGCAACAAACAAGATTTACTAACTACTGACAACAAAGAATTGTGCGATTTCGTTTACGCTTCATCTTTCATGAAGGAGTTCAAAAAGTCACAAAATCGCTAATAATTATTCTATCACTAGCTTCTTGAAATCACTCGTGCCCACCGAATATAAATATATTCCAGAGCTAAGTGCACTTAAGTCTATTTCAGTGAAGTAAAGACCTTTTGATTTAAAACCTTCTTCTTTTTCTAAAATGATTTGTCCGTTAATATCAAACAATCTAATTTTTACATTTTCATTTTCCATTACCGAATAAGAAATAATGGCTTTATCGGTTGCTGGATTTGGAAAGCAGTTAGCAGCAGTATTAGGGGTGTTTGTACTTATTCCTAGCCAGGCTTCATCGTATCTAATATTAACACCAAAGTCAAAATGTTCTGGCTGCTCTTTTGGCCATAATAGTGCCCAGTAATAAGGGTAAAAACCTTCGTACATTTGAGCATTTGCTATAGGAAGTAAATTTAAATAATTAGCAAAGTAAGAACAGTTGAGCTCACCTTCATAGTAAACTGGAAATGAATTTTCCCCTTCTTCTTGCCACATAGTTGTTTGAAAGGTATTGCCTGATCTGGTTATAGTATCATTCAAGGAGTATGCAAATCCTGGTTTAAATTGGAGCGCTACAAATACATTTTCTCCTCCTCTGAATCGGGGTAAATTAACTGGTAATTTTAATTCTAGTAAATCTAACGTTGTACCTACACTTACGAAATCCGTATCTAATAAAACTTTAATTGTTGTTTTTTTAGGTAGTTCCATTTCGCCTATTCCATCAGCACCTGCAATAAATTTAAGGTGATTGAATTCAACTGTATTTACTCCGAAATTTTTTACAATTTCACTCCCGCTTAATCCAGCAACAACCACACTTGAATCACTTCCAACTTCAATGATGAGTGTGTCAACAACATCGCTACTAGTGTTTCTGTGGTATCTGAAAGGAATACGCACTGAATCTACATAGTATGGTAAGAATTTAGTGAAATCAGTATCCCAAAAAGTGGTAAAAGTAGATGCAGTGGGACTCGTTACCGACGCTACCTTATAATAAAAAGATCTTCCTACGCCGTTGGAATAATCAACCAATGCGGTATCAGGGAAAATGAAATCTGAGATATAAAATTGAGAACTCGAACCATTTGGAGATAAAGCATAAACTTCACCGTAGTTGAACCATTTTTTTATTTGCGCACCTCTAAAGTCGCCTTTTTTAGTTTTTTCAATGGGAAGGAATCGATTTAAGTGATCTTGCGGATAGGTTGGGATGAGCTGAGCTTTTAAAATGAAGCCAGAAAGCACTAATATCAGTAGTATAATTTTTTTCATCGCAAGAGTTGTTTGTGACAATGAAGTTAGTATTTACTAACCTCATTGTCAAACAAAATTAAACGGTTTCCTTTATGTATTCTTCTATAGGCAAACAGCTGCAAACTAAATTTCTATCGCCATAAGTATTGTCAACTCTGTTTACCGATGACCAAAATTTGCTTTCCGAGACATAAGCTAAAGGTTGAGTAGCTTTGCTTCTAGAATATGGGTGGTTCCACTCACCGAGCACATCAGAAATGGTGTGTGGTGCATTTTTTAATACATTATTTTCTTTGTCGGCAAGCCCGTCTTCAATTTCAGCAATTTCTTTTCTTATTTCAATTAAGGCGCTGCAAAATCTGTCTAATTCTGCTTTTGGTTCACTTTCTGTAGGTTCAATCATTAATGTTCCAGCAACAGGAAAACTTACAGTAGGTGCATGGAAATTGTAGTCGATTAAACGTTTTGCTATATCCATTACTTCAATACCTGCAGTATTTTTAAAATGGCGGCAATCGATAATCATTTCATGTGCTACACGATTGTTATTACCTTGATATAAAACAGGGTAATGTGTTTCTAATTTCGCCTTCATGTAGTTGGCATTCAACATCGCCATACGTGTAGATTCTGTTACTCCTTCTCCACCTAGCATTCTTACATATCCATAAGAAATTAAAAGAATTAACGCGCTGCCAAATTCTGCTGCAGATACCGCATGAATGCTGTTTTCATTTTGATTTACGCCGAATGGGTGTTTTGGTAAGAAAGGAACCAAGTGCTCTGCAACACCAATTGGCCCCATGCCTGGTCCGCCTCCACCGTGAGGAATAGCAAATGTTTTATGTAAATTAAGGTGACAAACGTCGGCGCCAATTTCAGCCGGATTGGTAATACCAACCTGAGCATTCATATTCGCACCATCCATATAAACTTGTCCGCCATATTCATGTGCAATAGCTGTAATTTCTTTTATTGCTGTTTCATAAACGCCATGAGTAGAAGGGTATGTTACCATTATACACGCTAATTTATCTTTGTGCAATTCTGCTTTTTCTTTCAAATCGCCAAGATCAACGTTACCCTGTGCATCGCACTTGGTAACTACAACCTCCATACCCGCCATAGTAGCCGATGCCGGATTGGTTCCATGTGCCGAAGATGGAATCAAAGCAATTGTTCTTTGTTTTTCCCCTTTTGCTTCTAAGTAGGCTTTAATTACCAACAAACCTGCTAATTCACCTTGTGCGCCAGAATTTGGTTGGAAAGAAATTCCAGCAAAGCCAGTGATGGTTTTTAAGTATTCACCCAAATTGTTAACCATTTCTAAATACCCTTCTGCTTGGTTTTTAGGAACGAAAGGGTGAAGGTTGGCAAACAATGGATTGCTGAGTGGCATCATTTCGGCGGCAGCATTCAGTTTCATGGTGCAAGAGCCAAGAGAGATCATAGAATGAACTAGTGATAAATCTTTGTTTTCTAATTTTTTGATGTAGCGCATCATCTCTGATTCAGAGTGATAAGTATTAAAAACAGGATGAGAAAGGAAAGTTGATTTTCTTTCTAAGTCAGCAGGAATACTAGCGTTAGTTGTTAATACTTGTTCGAGAGAAATAACTCCTGCTTTTTTATTTAAAGCAGACGCAATTGTAGAAAGCAATGTGTTTAGCTGAGCAATAGAGCTTGTTTCATCAACTGCTATGGTTATGCTTTCATTGTTTAATAATCCAACATTTATTTCTGCAGTGAGTAAAGCCTGTTTTATTTCGGCGATTGTTGCGCTGTTGTCTTTAATGCAAAGCGTATCAAAAGAATTAGCAGATGAAATGGTTAAGCCTAATTCTTGTATCTTTTGTTTTAATAAAGTGCTTTTTTGATGCACCTCAGTTGCTATGGACTTGATACCTTCTTGTCCGTGATAAACCGCATACATACTCGCCATAATAGCCAATAGTGCTTGAGCAGTGCAAATATTTGAAGTCGCTTTGTCGCGTTTGATATGCTGTTCTCGTGTTTGCAAAGCCATTCTTAATGCTTTTTTACCGCGAGAATCTATAGAAACTCCAATGATTCTTCCAGGCATACTTCTTTTGAATTCATCTTTGGTGGCGAAAAATGCTGCATGCGGTCCGCCAAAGCCCATTGGTACGCCAAAGCGTTGTGAGTTACCAAATACGATGTCTGCACCCCATGCACCCGGCGCTTCTAATAGAGCTAAGGCCAATAAATCGGAGCCAACAGCTATTTGAACTCCTTTTTGATGCGCGTTTTCAATGAACGAAGCATAGTTTTCAACGCTTCCTTCTGCATTTGGAAATTGCACCAAGGCACCAAAATAAGTGTCGTTTAATTCTATCTTTAAATAAGAGCCAATTTCTAAGTCGATGGCTAATGCTTTAGCGCGCGCTTTTAGTACCGATATGGTTTGCGGAAAACATTTCTCGTCAATAAAAAATTTGTGCGCGTTTCTTTTCACAGCATCTCTGCTTCGCGAATTATAAAGCATAATCATAGCTTCGGCAGCAGCAGTAGCTTCATCTAAAAGTGACGCGTTTGCGATATCCATGCCCGTGAGGTCGCTCACCATGGTTTGAAAGTTCAACAAAGCTTCTAATCTTCCTTGCGCAATTTCTGCTTGATAAGGAGTGTAGGCCGTATACCATCCCGGATTTTCGAAAATATTCCTAAGAATTACTGGAGGAGTGATAGTTCCATAGTAACCTAAGCCTATATATGATTTAAATAATTTGTTCTTGTTGGCCACAGAAGTGATATGTTCTAAATACTCGTTTTCGCTCATAGCTTCTGGTAGGTTTAGTTTTCTGGCCAAACGAATGTGCTCTGGAACAATAGAATTTGCTAAATCTTCTGTTGATTTTGCATTAACTGTTTGAAGCATTTCTTTGATTTCAGTTTCTCCTGAACCAATGTGACGACGAGTAAATGGTGCTGACATATCTTTATTTTGAAA
This sequence comes from Chryseobacterium gleum, assembly GCA_945871895.1. Lineage (GTDB taxonomy): Bacteria > Bacteroidota > Bacteroidia > Flavobacteriales_C > JAHEZL01. The sequence goes on from CAMBXP010000011.1 coordinate 10,532, forward strand.
TGAGGTACAAAATTAACTCATTTGCTAGGCAATGTGCAGAACTTAACAAGTAATTTACAAGTTTTTATTCACCGCTTTACTTTTCTATATTTGGTGCATAAATAAAGAGAATGAAAAAGATTGCTTTGATGTTATTAACAATGTTTGCATTTGCCAAAATTTCGATTGCGCAAGATGTGATGCAATATATGAATGGTAAGGAGAAGAAAGTGATTTACGAAGCACAAGCTGGAGATTATGTTTATTATTTCAAAAAAGAAGGTGGAAAAAAGCATAAAATCGACAAGGAAGAAGTATTTAGAATCTTTCGCAAAGAGGGAGATACATTGTACGTGTATGTTCAAGATTCATTGATGGAGAATGAGTATAGCGCGAATGAGATTGAGAGAATGATGAACGGGCAAAAAGAAGCACGTAAATATTACAAACCTTACCTGAACTTAGCTACTGGTTTTTGTGTGGGTGGCGTAAGTGCTTATGCAGGTTTATTTTGGAGTTTTTTGCCTCCTGCAATTTACACTACGGTTTTAGGCGTTCGTGAAGCAAATAGCGCCTACTTTGTAGTTTCAGATGATTCTTTATACGACGATGAATTCTTTTTGGAAGGATATGAAATTGGCGCAAGAGCAAAAAAAATTAAGTATGCCATGATTGGCAGCTTAGTAGGTATTGCCGCTGGTTTTGCCGTATTTAATATGATCATTCCAAAAGTAGATGCTCTGAAATAAATTACTTCAAAGCTTTCTTCAATCCTTCTTTAAGCACCTTTATTGTTTTTTTAATGTCCTCATCACTGTGCGCGGCAGAAACGAATCCTACTTCATAGCCAGAAGGTCCCATATACACTCCGTTGTCTAACAAATAAGCATATAATTTTCTAAAACTGTTCATCGATTTAGGGTCAATATCATCAGCCGTTTTAATGTCGTCTTTTGAGAATCTCAGCCAAAAAATAGAACCCACAGAAATCATTTTGAAAGGCAATTTTTCTTTCGCTGCGAATTGGTTTACGCCATCGCATAATTTCTTTGTTTTTTGTTCTAACGATTTGTAAAATCCTTTTTTCAAACATTGTGACAATTGCGCTTTTCCTGCACTCATCGCTACCGGATTTCCAGATAAAGTTCCCGCTTGGTATACATTCCCTTCGGGAGCAATCTTACTCATTATTGCAGCGCTAGAGCCATAAGCGCCAACGGGCATTCCGCCGCCAATAATTTTTCCGTAGGTAATAATATCTGGCTGAATTTTATACAAGCCAGCTGCACCTTCAAAACCTACGCGAAAACCACTAATTACTTCATCAAAAATCAACAGTGCTTTGTGCTTTTGAGTGATTTCTCTTAGGTATTGTAAATATTCTTTTCCTTGCAGCAACAAGCCGTTGTTGGCTGGAATGGGCTCAATAATGATACAAGCAATTTGATTGTAAAAAGTGGAAAAAGCTTTTTCAATTGCTTTGATGTCGTTCAATGGAAGCACAATGGTTTCGTTCGCAAAAGCTTCGGGAACACCTGCCGATGATGAGGTTCCAAAAGTGGCTAAGCCCGAACCAGCTTTCACCAAAAGATGATCGGCGTGGCCATGGTAACAGCCTTCGAATTTTATGATTTTATCTTTTCCTGTGTATCCTCTTGCCAAGCGAATAGCCGACATTACCGCTTCGGTTCCTGAACTTACAAAGCGAATTTTTTCGATGTACTTGTTGTTCTTGATGATCAACTCTGCCAATTCATTTTCTTGCACAGTTGGTGCACCAAAAGATAAGCCATTGGCGCATGCCTTATTCACCGCTTTAACTACCGCAGAAGGGGCATGCCCCAATATTAGCGGCCCCCAAGAGCAGCAATAGTCAATGAATTTATTGCCATCGATATCTTGAATTTTTGAACCTTTTCCTTTTGCGATAAACAATGGGTCTCCATCTACCGAACCAAAGGCTCTCACAGGAGAATTTACGCCACCTGGAAAAAATGTTTTCGCTTTTTTAAATGCTGCTAATGATTTAGTTTTCTTGATCATAGTCGTACGTATGGATTGTTTTTTTTCTCAAAACCGATGCTAGTGCTGTCGCCGTGTCCGGGATACACTTCATAACTATCAGGCAGAGTAAATAATTTTTCTTTAATGCTTTTAATTAATGTATCTGTATCGCCAAAAGGCAAATCTGTTCGGCCAACACCCATTTGAAAAAGTACATCTCCGCCAATCACAAATTGGTCTTGGTGACTAACGAATGCCAGGTGTCCGGGAGCATGACCAGGAACAAACAAAATATCTAATTTTGAATTTCCGAATTCAATCACATCACCTTCCTTTAAAAATACTTCTGGCTCAGGAGATAATTTCCCGTTAATTCCATATTGTTTTCCCCACTTCGGAGAACCTTCTAGAATAGGTAATTCCAGTTTGTTGATTTCTAATTTCAAATTGAATTTTGTTGCCACAAAGTAGTTGCCTAAAATATGATCGATGTGGCAGTGGGTGTTCAGTAAGCGAACAGGTTTTAGTCCGTTCTCTTCAATAAATTTCAACAAGAATCTCTCTTCTTCGGGCTCATAACATCCCGGATCTATAATTACGCATTCCTTTGTTTCATCAAACAAAAGGTAGGTGTTTTCAGAAAAGGGATTAAAAGTGATTCCTTGAACTTGTATCATGAAATAGATTTGAAATTTCAGATGTAAAAGTAAGGAATAGTTGGAAGAGTTTTTTAGTTTGGGTCTTCAGCCTATCTAATTAAAAAATGAAATAGCTTCTTTACTTATTCTTATTGCTCCACTTAGTTTGTTTTCAATTGGTTGAGGTTCAATATAAAAAGTGAGATGTCGATCGTATTTATCTCTTCTCTTAATTTTTCTTAACGAGCATTAGCCCAGATACTGGGGCGATTATTTTTTTGAGCATGAAATAAATCAAAAATAAAAAAGGCGTTAGGCAGCTGCCTAACGCCTTTTTTAATTAAAATGATTCTAGTATCTGTATGCATCAGATTTATACGGACCTCCAACGCTAACGCCAATGTAGTCAGCTTGCTCAGTGTTCAATACATCTAATTCAACGCCAATTTTCGCTAAGTGTAAACGTGCAACTTTCTCATCTAATGATTTAGGAAGAACGTAAACTTTGTTTTGGTATTTACCAGGGTTCAACCACAACTCTAATTGAGCCAATGTTTGGTTGGTGAAAGAAGCAGACATTACGAAAGACGGGTGACCCGTTGCGCAACCTAAGTTAACCAAACGACCTTCAGCCAAGATGATGATGTCATTTCCTGCTTTGTTGGTGTATTTATCAACTTGTGGTTTAATGTTTTCTTTAGTGCTTCCGTAAGTTTTGTTTAACCAAGCCATATCGATTTCGTTATCGAAGTGACCGATGTTACAAACGATAGCCTTGTCTTTCATGTTTTCGAAGTGACGACCAACGATGATGTCTTTGTTACCAGTTGTAGTAACAATGATGTCAGCTTCTAAAACAGCTTTGTCCATTGGTTTAACTTCAAAACCTTCCATTGCCGCTTGTAGCGCACAAATTGGATCAATTTCAGTAACTATAACACGAGCACCAGCACCTCTTAATGAATCTGCAGAACCTTTACCTACATCACCAAAACCAGCTACAACAGCAACTTTACCAGCCATCATAACATCTGTAGCGCGACGGATACCATCAACTAATGATTCACGGCAACCGTATTTGTTATCGAATTTAGATTTAGTAACAGAGTCATTGATATTGATTGCAGGCAACAATAAAGTTCCTTTGGCAACCCTTTCATGCAAACGGTGAACACCTGTAGTAGTTTCTTCAGAGATACCTTTGATACCTTCTACCAATTCTGGGAATCTATCCAATACCATATTTGTTAAATCACCACCATCATCCAAAATCATGTTCAATGGTTGTCCGCCTTCAAAAGCAAATAATGTTTGTTCAATACACCAGTCAAATTCTTCTTCGTTTAAGCCTTTCCAAGCGTAAACCGGAATTCCAGCAGCAGCAATAGCAGCAGCTGCGTGATCTTGAGTAGAGAAAATATTACAAGAAGACCAGGTAACTTCAGCACCTAGAGCTTTCAATGTTTCAATCAATACAGCAGTTTGAATGGTCATGTGTAAGCATCCTGCAATACGAGCACCTTTCAAAGGTTGAGATTTGCCAAATTCATCACGAAGAGCCATTAATCCTGGCATTTCAGCCTCAGCAAGGCGAATTTCTTTTCTTCCCCATTCAGCCAAAGACATGTCTTTTACTTTATAAGCGAGCTTTTTTTCGGTCATTTTTTCCATGTTATTTTTTAATTTGTGCAAACTTACGAAATGTTCATACTTAATACAATTATAAATTCATTATTTTAGCCGCCGCTATATGAACATTTATCAACACATATTTAAGAAGTCGGCAGAGGGTAAAAAGCAGTTTGCCATTTTAGTCGACCCTGACAAGGAGAATGAAGATTCATTGGAAACCCTTTGTGAGTTGGCTAATCAACACAAAGTCGATTACCTTTTTGTGGGAGGAAGTTTGCTTACTCAGGATTGTTTGAGCGATTGTATAGAGGTAATTAAGTTGCACACTCAAATTCCTGTGGTTTTGTTTCCTGGCGACAATCTTCAAATTAATTCTCATGCCGATGCGATTTTGTTTTTGTCGCTGATTAGCGGTAGAAATCCCGACTTATTGATTGGTAAACATGTTATTTCGGCGCCTATTTTAAAAGAGGCCGGCTTGGAAATTATTCCAACGGGCTATATGCTTATTGATGGCGGAACCCCAAGTTCTGTAAGTTATATGAGTAATACAACGCCTATCCCTGCCAATAAAAGAGATATTGCGGTTTGCACAGCGATGGCTGGTGAGATGCTCGGACTCAAACTTATTTTCATGGATGCAGGCAGTGGTGCGATTAATCCGGTGAGCGAAGCAGTCGTTTCTGCTGTTAAAAAATCTATCGATATCCCTTTAATTATTGGTGGTGGTGTTCGCTCAGCCGAGAAAGCGAAAGCTCTTTTTGATGCTGGGGCTGATTTGATTGTGGTGGGGAATGCGATTGAGGGGAATAAGGAGTTGATTGGAGAGATGGCGGCTATAATTAATAACTAGCTTTTTGAGATTTTTATGTGCACTCCTGTTGTCTTTGGGATTGCAATTTCCTTTTGCAAACCACTCTCTTGTTTTCCGCAGAACGTTTGAAAATATTAAAGTTTCGAATTATTCCACGATTTCTCTTTTGAATTGGGTATCGTAAATGATGATTTAGATGTCGAGTTTGAGACAAAATGAAAGGCACTAGATTTTTCTGCTGTTTAAATGAGTACCTTGAAGTATGGTGTATAGAACAATTCTCTTTTTAGTGATTAATTTTTTGGCCCTTGGTTTGGGTGGGTTCTTTACCGGTAGTGGAGTTACTTCTAAGTGGTATCAGGAATTAGCGAAAGCTCCGTGGACTCCGCCTGGATGGGTTTTTGGGGCTGCATGGACTGTCATCATGATTTGTTTTGCTTTTTACATGTCGTACTTGTTGGCTTCAAAAGAAAGTAAAACAATGGTGCTCTCTTTATTTGTTTTACAGTGGCTGCTCAATGTGGCTTGGAATCCGATTTTCTTTTATTACCATAACGTTTTTGTAGGTTTAATAGTGATTGTTGCACTTACTTTACTTACTGCATTTTTCTTGTTTTATTTTCTTGCCGATTTGAAATTCAAATCATTGTTTGTATTGCCGTATTTTGTGTGGCTTTGCATCGCTACTTCTCTCAATGCCTATATTTTAGTAAAGAATTAATTTTCTTTTCCATCTCCCAAAAAATCCTATCTTTGCTACATCTTATAGGGGTGCTTTAAAGGCTGAGAAAAACCCTCATAACCTGATACAGGTAATGCTGTCGAAGGGAATAAGTTCCGCAAGGATTCTCTGCCTTTTTGTATGCTCTGCGTAAATGATGAAACGTGGAAATTAAAGTCAATAACGATACAATTAAAATTAGTGGCGAAAACAACATTTTGTCTCTTTTGCAGCAACTGCGCGGAGAGAAATTAAATGGTTTGGCTGTGGCTTTGAATGAAACTGTTGTTCCTCGCTCTCAATGGGATAAAATTCAATTAAATCAAAACGATAATTTATTAATCATTCAAGCTACTCAAGGTGGGTAGCTTTGTTCAAAGTTCAAAGTTTAAAGTTCAATGTTAGATTAACAACAAAAGATATGAAAGCAAAAGAAGAAACATTACCAAGCGAAAACACCATTTCTAAAAAGCCTTTTCCAGGCTCTGATAAAATTTATGTGAAAGGTGAGTTGCATGACATTACTGTGGCTATGCGCGAAATCAAACTATCGCCTACCAAATTTAATGGTAAGGAAATAGAAAATCCTTCGGTTACAGTCTACGATACTAGCGGTCCGTTTACCGACCCTAACATCGATATTGATGTAAAAAAAGGCTTGCCTAAAATTCGTGAAAAATGGATTTTAGATAGAGGTGATGTGGAGCAGTTGGATGGTATGTCATCGGCTTATGGAAACGAGCGTTTAAAGGATAAAGAATTAGATGCTTTGCGTTTTGTGAAAATTGAAAAACCTTTGCGTGCTAAAAAAGGTGCCAATGTTTCTCAAATGTATTATGCTAAAAAAGGAATCATCACTCCCGAGATGGAATACATTGCTATTCGTGAAAATCAAAAAATTGAGCAAGTAAAAAATAAGGGAGTAGAGCATCCAGGAAATTCTTGGGGAGCTTTAACACCTAAAAGTAAAATCACTCCAGAATTTGTAAGAAGTGAAATTGCTTCCGGACGCGCAATTATTCCTAACAATATCAATCACCCTGAGTCGGAACCAATGATTATTGGTAGAAATTTCTTGGTGAAAATCAATGCCAATATTGGTAACTCTGCTGTTACTTCTAGCATCGAAGAAGAAGTTGAAAAGGCAGTATGGGCTTGTCGTTGGGGAGCAGATACTATTATGGATTTATCCACTGGTAAAAACATTCACGAAACAAGAGAATGGATTGTTAGAAATTCGCCAGTGCCAATTGGTACAGTGCCTATTTACCAAGCTTTAGAAAAAGTAAATGGTAAGGCAGAAGATTTGACTTGGGAAATTTTTAGAGATACTTTAATTGAACAGGCTGAACAGGGTGTTGACTATTTTACTATTCACGCCGGAGTGCTGTTGCGCTATGTTCCAATGACTGCTAAGCGTGTTACAGGTATCGTTTCGCGCGGTGGTTCTATCATGGCAAAATGGTGTTTATCTCACCACAAAGAAAATTTCTTGTACACACATTTCGAAGACATTTGCGAAATAATGAAAGCATACGATGTTGCCTTCTCATTAGGAGATGGCTTGCGTCCGGGCTCTATCGCTGATGCAAACGACGAAGCGCAATTTTCTGAATTGAAAACCTTGGGTGAATTAACTCAAATTGCTTGGAAACATGATGTACAGGTGATGATTGAGGGTCCGGGACACGTGCCTATGCAACTCATTAAAGAGAATATGGATTTGCAATTGCAACATTGTTTTGATGCTCCATTTTACACTCTCGGACCACTAACCACCGATATCGCGCCGGGCTATGATCATATTACTTCAGCCATCGGTGCTGCTCAAATTGGATGGTACGGTTGCGCTATGTTATGTTACGTTACGCCAAAAGAACATCTAGGATTGCCTAATAAGAAAGATGTAAAAGATGGAGTAATTACTTACAAAATCGCTGCACATGCTGCCGATTTGGCGAAGGGTCATCCAGGTGCATATATTAGAGATAACGCTTTATCAAAAGCACGTTTCGAATTCCGCTGGCAAGATCAATTTAACTTGTCGTTAGACCCTGATACAGCTCGTGAATTTCATGATGAAACATTGCCTGCCGACAATGCTAAAGTAGCTCACTTTTGTTCTATGTGCGGACCGAAATTCTGTTCTATGAAAATATCACAAGAGGTTCGTGAATATGCTGCAGAACAAGAGAATATTGAAGCAGCAATGCAAGAAAAATCGAATGAGTTTAAACAAGTTGGCGGTGAAATTTATATCTAAACTATGCTAAAAATTGCTGTTATATCTTCCGCCGAAATTTCTTCTACCATCGAAATTGAAATTATGAAAAAGTTATTTGAAGAGGGTTTAAATATTTTTCATTTGCGTCGACCTACTTACGATTACGGCGGGATGAAGGATTATCTTTCTAGAATTCCTGAAGAATATCATAATAGAATTGTTATACATTCTCATCCTAGGTTGGCTTTGAAATTTAATTTGAAAGGCATTCATATTACCTCTAAAATAAGAAAGAGTAAGTTTAAATTTTGGTATGTGAAGAGGTTTGTGTTAGCTAGAAAGAAACAATTAACTGTTTCTACTTCCTTGCATCATCTCTCTCATCTCGATAGTTTTGATCCCGTGTTTAATTATGTTTTTTTGAGTCCGATTTTCGATAGTATTTCCAAAAAAGATTACCAAAGCGGATTCAATGAATTTACCTTAAGTAAAGGTTTGGAAAGAACCAAATATACTGTGTATGCTTTGGGCGGCGTTGAGTTAGCTAACATAAGTAAAGTGAAAGATTATGGCTTTGCAGGGGTTGCGTTAGTGGGGTCAATTTGGACTGCCGCTGATCCAATTAAGGCGTTCAAAGAAATAAAGGAAGAATGTCGACCATAGCCCGCCCATACATATTATCAATCGCAGGTTTCGATCCTTCCGCTGGTGCAGGTGTGCTGGCTGATATAAAAACTTTTGAAGGTTTGCATTTGTACGGTTTGGGCATTAGCACTGCTATTACGATTCAAACTGATGTGCAATTTTTCGATTGCCGTTGGGAGGAATTGGCTGTTGTGCAGAAACAGGTGGAAGTATTAAGTGCTCGTTTTTCATTTCATGTAGTTAAAATTGGCATTGTTCCCTCCTTAACCTATTTAAATCAATTGTTAGATACTATTCATCAATGTATTCCACAGGCTAAAATCGTGTGGGATCCTGTCTATGCTTCTAGCACGGGTTTTCAATTTGTAGAAGAAAATTGGAACGAAAATATTTTACAAAATGTCTTGCGCAAAATTTCTTTGCTTACTCCAAACTCAAACGAAGCAATTACCTTTGGTAAAGAAAAGGATTCAATAAATGCAGCAAAAAAGTTGAGTGCTTTTTGTGCGGTTTTGTTAAAGGGCGGACATTCAACAGATGCGCAAGCCACCGATATTTTATTTTATAATCAGCAAGAATTTTCTTTTGTACAAGAACGATTAGATGGTTTTGCTAAACATGGTTCGGGTTGTGTTTTGTCTTCGGCTATCGCCGCTTACTTGGCGAAAGGCGAAGACCTAGAGCATGCTTGTGCCAAAGCAAAAAGTTATATTCATTCTTATTTACAAAGCTCAAACTCATTATTAGGCTATCATGTACTTGCAGAATAACAAAATAGCACGTTTGCAATTTATCACTTCCGATGATGCGGCTTTAAGTCATTTGGATCAAATTCGATTGGTGTTAGATAATGGAGTGCATTGGGTGCAACTAAGAGCAAAGAATTTATCGGCCACAGAATTATTGAAACTGGCCGAAGAAGCAAAAGAAATTGCAGAACAATTTAAAGCTACATTGATCATTAATGATAATCATTTGGTGGCTGCGATGGTGAATGCCGAAGGTGTGCACATTGGTAAAGAAGATGTGGCACCCACCGATGCACGAAAATTTTTGTTACAGCAAATCATTGGCGGAACAGCCAATAATTTAGAAGATATCAAAAGAATAGTGGAGGTGGTGGATTATATTGGTTTAGGACCCATGCGATTTACTTCTACCAAGAAAAAATTAGCGCCTATTTTGGGTATAGAGGGTTACGCACTATTGCTAAAGGCTATGCCTCAGCCAAAACCAGTAATTGCTATAGGTGGCATCAGCATAGAAGACATCGTGTCGTTGATGAAAATAGGAGTGCATGGCATTGCTGTTTCAGGAGCCATTGTGAACGCTGTTAATCCTGCACAAAAAACAAAAGAATTTTTAAAAGAAATAGCTGTATATGAAGGCATCAACGCTTAAAATAGGTGACAAAATTTTTCAATCGCGTTTGTTTACTGGCACTGGTAAATTTAGCAACAACGATTTGATGGAAAAGGCAATTGACATTAGTGAATCAGAGTTGGTTACAGTGGCCTTAAAAAGAGTAAATCTCGACGATAAAAACGATGATATTATAAAGCATTTGAAACATTCGCGCATTAATTTATTACCCAACACTTCTGGCGTGAGAACCGCTAAAGAAGCTGTTTTTGCAGCGCAATTGGCGCGAGAGGCTTTAGGTACAAATTGGTTGAAGTTAGAGATTCATCCCGATCCAAGATATCTTTTGCCCGACCCCATCGAGACTTTGAAAGCCGCTGAAGAGTTAGTGAAATTGGGTTTTATTGTTTTGCCTTATGTAAATGCCGATCCCGTATTGTGTAAAAGGCTAGAGGAGGTTGGCGTTGCCGCAGTGATGCCTTTGGGTGCTGCTATAGGTAGCAATAAAGGATTGAAAACAGTAGACATGCTGCAAATTATTATTGAAGAAAGCAATGTGCCTGTTGTTGTTGATGCAGGTATTGGTGCTCCCTCTCATGCTGCGTACGCTATGGAACTGGGTGCCGATGCGGTTTTGGTTAATACAGCTATTGCAGTGGCTCAAGATCCTGTCGCTATGGGTTATGCTTTTAAAATGGCCGTTGAGGCAGGAAGATTGGCCTATGAAGCTAAGCTGGCACCAATAAAAAATAAAGCCGAAGCAAGCAGTCCGCTAACCGCATTTTTACAATGAGTAATTTCTACAACATACTTTCCCAACATTCTTGGGACGACATAAAAGAAAGTATCTACTCTAAAACTTTTGAGGAGGCGAAAGAGGCTTTGCACAAAAAAGAGTTTCGCACTTTAGAAGATTTTAAGGCTTTGATTTCACCCGCAGCAGAGCCCTTGTTGGAAGAAATGGCTCAGTTGAGCCGACAACTTACATTAAAGCGTTTTGGTAATACAGTGCAAATGTATGTGCCTTTGTATTTGTCAAATGAATGTCAGAATATTTGCACCTATTGTGGCTTTAGCTTACACAATAAAATTAAGAGAACCACTCTCGGCGATGCGCAAATAATCAAGGAATGCGAAGCTATTAAGGATTTGGGTTATGACCATGTTTTGCTTGTTACAGGTGAAGCAAATAAAACAGTAGGAGTGGAGTATTTACAGCATGCGATTCGTTTGGTAAAACCTTATTTTGCTAACATTTCGATAGAGGTTCAACCTTTAGAACAAAATGAATATGAATTGCTTATTGCAGAGGGTTTGTACGCAGTGTTGGTGTATCAAGAAACGTATCACGAAGAAGAATATAAAACGCATCATACCAAAGGAAGAAAATCTAACTATGAGTATCGCATAGATACACCAGAAAGATTAGGAAGAGCAGGTATTCATAAAATTGGATTAGGTTGTTTAATTGGTTTAGAAGATTGGCGCACTGATTCTTTTTATACCGCTATGCATTTAGATTATTTAGAAAAGAAATATTGGCAAACGCGTTACTCTATTTCATTTCCAAGATTGCGACCTGCCGAAGGTATCTTAGAGCCTAAATCGGTAATGAGTGATAAGCAATTGGTGCAGTTGATTTGTGCTTATCGTATTTTTAAGGAAGATGTAGAATTGTCTATTTCTACTCGTGAGAATGCATCGTTCAGAAATAATATTTTTCGCTTAGGCATCACATCAATGAGTGCTGGTTCAAAAACAAATCCGGGCGGCTATGCTGTTTTTCCCGAGAAGGAAAGTTTAGAGCAATTTGAAATTGACGATAAGCGTTCGGCCAAAGAAATTGCCGAAATGCTAAAACAAAACGGCTACGAGGCGGTGTGGAAAGATTGGGATAAAGCATTGATGTAGCATGAGTTTACAAATTATTAACATTGCGCACTGAAAACATTTTTTAAATAAAATGTTTTCTTGAAGGCAACCTTTTATCTTTGTGGCCGTCTTTCTGTAAAATTTAATTTTATGGTGATTGAAACCAGCGAACAACATGTGAATGCTTTAGAAGCCGTTAAAAAATGGTGGATGCGTGAAGATTATTCTTTAGAGAGTATGAGCGAAATAGATGGGGTAATAAGAGCTATTGAAGCGTACTCAGGAATGCCGCTGCCAGCCAGAAGTTTTATTATGGCTAAAGTTTTTTTTAAACAATCGGCTTAATTGTTTTTTAATCCGTTTTGAAAACGTTTAAATGCTTGCAAATCCTCTTCTCTTACTCCTCCAGGTTTTACACCTGGATTCAACAAGATAAAAATAAGGTTATTCAAATCTTCCGATAAGCGACGGTTCTTTTTCGCTCGAGCGTTATCGTTTTCTTCGTATAATTTTGGAAGTATTTCTTGAGTGCTTTTGCCCTCCAATTCAAGCATTAATTTTTTTATACTCTCAGTCATTGGTTGCGGTTTGGTCGCCCTAAAGTAAAAAATAATTAATTAATAAGTTATAGTTATTTGCTCGAAGTAGCCCCAGTTGTTAAGCCCAATTGCACCGCGTAGCGCTGGCATTTGATAATCATTAGATTACCTGCCTGCGTAAAGCCTAAATCATCGGCTTTTTGCAAATCTTTACAAGCGTCTAAAGTGTACATAAATCGTGCTTTTGAGATGGCTCTGTTGTAATAGGCAACCGATTGATTAGGATCTAATTTAATTGCTTTGTTATAGTCTTTAATCGCTTCTGCATGTATGCCAAGTTCTGCCATATACGTTCCTCTATTCACATACGCGCCAACATTACTAGAATCAAGGGCGATTTGCTCACTAAAAAATTGAATGGCTTGTTTGTGTTTTGCTCTTTCTTTTTCGCTCATTTCGGGATTAAGCAGTCTTTCGAGTTTTTCTGCATCGTAAGTTACTTTGGTGTCGGGCATGGCGCTCCTGGTGGTGTCTGATTTGCTTATGACTACAGCCTTTTTGGTAGTATCTTGATTGTAGGGAAGGTTTTCACGAATTCTGGTTTGCGCTTGAAGAGCAATACCGCAGAGTAAGAAAAGTGCAAAAGAGAATAAGGTTTTCACGTGGCTGAAAATTTAAAAGTATTTATCGTTCCTACGTGCATTTCGGCAATAGGTTGCGCTAGTTTATTTTATTATTTTGATGCATTGTGTTTCGTTGCCCGATTGTATTTGAAGGTAGTACACTCCACTAGGAAGTTGAGCAACAATGTTTTCTAAATTTACAGTGTTTTGTTTTGTGTTTTTTAATTGGATGGAGTTGCGTGCTTGTTTACCTAGCGCATCTGCAACTGTAATGACAAAGTTGTTGGGCTCAGCAGAATTTATTTCTAAAACAGAGGAAGCATCTATTGGGTTTGGATAAACAGTTACTTTAAATGGATTTGCTGGAGATTCTGTAATTCCTAATGCACCATGATAAATAGTAATATTATCTAAGTAAAGTTTATTGCCTCCTTTGGCATTCATGGCAAACATAATTTTCAAATGTGCATTGCCTGCGTAGGCGCTTATGTCGATGTTTGAGCCCGACCATTCTGAGATACCTGGAATAAAATCGGCGGTAGTTGCTCCTTTGGTGATCAATTGTGTGTAGTTTATATTTTTTTTGAGGGTCCAATTTTCCCCGCAATCTCCCGAAGTGTAAATTCTTAGTAAGTCGTAATTGCTTGCTCTTTGCTGAGCATAGGCAAAATTAAAATCTAGATAAACCGAATCGCTTTGTGAGGATAAGTCGATATTCGGACTCACCAGATAATGCCACATTTCGCTGATGTCGTAACCCGATTCAGTATGAAGGTCGAGCACTAATGAGGCACTTCCACTTTTTTTGGTAACTGTTGTGCGCTGAAACTTAGTAATGTTGCCTGGGGATATTATTGTCCAATCGTTGTTACCTCCATTATTATCTGGAAATCCGCTGTATTCAAATCCTTCAAAATAGGGATGAGATGTGTTATTCGTGTTATCCAATACTTTGATATAGTCACTTTTCACCACAGAGTCGCTTCCATTACCATTACTTATTTTTAGTTTAACATCGTATGTTCCTGCTGCAGCATAGGTAACATATGGTTTTGCTAAGTTTGAATTTGCAGGTGTTCCCCCCTCAAAAGTCCATTCATAAATTCTATTCGAAGTCAAGCTATCGTTGTAAGATAGATCGTCGAATGAAATCGTTCTTCCAGCGCAGAAAAAAGTAGAATCGTTGTGTGCTTCAAAGACAGGTTTCGGCGAGCATTCGTAAACTATGTGATTGTTTTCGGTGCCGGTGGCTATTAAATTACCATTGGATGATAGGCTTGATCTATATGCAGTTGCTGATGCTGCTGCGTTTTGCATGGAAATAGCCTGACCTTGAGTGAACATGTTACTACATGTACTATAATCCATAAAATTTTGTACGTTCTCTAATCCAGAGCATAAATTCTGAGATAGGCTACAAGTTCCGTTAGAACCTTTGGTAGGAGGGGTGTCATTAATGCCATCGTCACCACAATTCGAGCCAATTTCGTTCCATCCCCAAGGATGTAAAAGTCCTAAAAAATGGCCTGTTTCATGAGTTAATGTATGTATCGCTGCAGGCACTCCGTAGGAGGTTCCAATGCTTCCAAATTGTCGATTGATTAAGATGGTGCCGTGGTCGTTTTGTGCTACAGGCTGAGTAGGTAAATAGCTATAGCCGCCAATAGAAGAGCCCCCCGATTCAAGGTAGTTTACTACCCAAACATTGTAATATTTTTTAGTATCCCAAACAATTAAATCTTTAATTGGCTCACCACTGCCACCATTAGTTAAATAGGAAAAAGTACGCGTAATCCCTTTGGTGCATTTGCCATTTGGGTCGATGGTGGCCAATCTAAATTCGAAGCGTGCATCTACAGCGATACTTTTAAATGCACTAACAATAGAACTAGTGTCGGCATTTAGTTTTCTAAAATCTTCATTTAATATTTCAATGGCATCATATACTTGAGCGTCGGAAATGTTAGAAATTCCTCCATCGTGAACAACATGCACTACTACTGGTATGATAAAGAGCGGACTGGCCCCACCCAAAACTTCAGTTGAAGTTTGTAGTTGCGACATCTTCGCTATGTTCTTCTCTATCATAGCCTTTTTCGCTGGGTCGCTCATCATTTCTTCTAACAAATGGTCGAAGCCACAGTTTTGTGCTTTTCCTATGATGCTCAACAATAGGAATAAACTGACAAGTTTTTTTTTCATGCTGTATATATCTTATTTAAAAGTAAGCATCGCGCGCTTTCAGTCAAAATTAAAATTACGTGATAATTCAAGTAATTCAGGAAAAAGCAAGCTGAAATCTTTTTCAATTGCTGTATAATGTTCTTTTAGCACTTCGCACGCTTTGTCTAAATTCGATTCAAATCGAGTTCTTTTCGACATTTGTGTGAGAATGATATTTATACCATCAACTGTTTTGTACATGCTTAACCAATCGTTTTTTATTAAATGATGAATAAGTACTTGGGCTCTTTCGGGAAGTAATTGATTGTACTTTTGCAAGGCGGCGTAAAAGTTTTTGCTAAAAGTGTCTAGTGGGTTGTTGGGAAAATATTTTTCAAAATGTACAGCCAAAAAGTGATCAAAAAACACGTCAGTAGCTACAGGAGCGTGCTTACTCAGTGTTGTGCGTGAGAGCTGCGTGGTGTGGATAAACGACGGGTGCTTATCTGTAAATGTATCTATGGCGTGATGCAGTCTAACGCCCTGCATCATTTTCTTGCTCAGTATATTGCGTTCTTTGGGTAAAATAGTGTCGGCAATAAAGTTGCCTATGGCCAACTCTTGGTCGTTTCCTGATAACGCTATGTGAGCTAAGAAATTCAAGGGTTCTAATATAATAATTGATTTGTGGTTTATTCGTGTTTCCTAATGGTAAAATTAATGTGAAAAAAACTTGAGTCGGTACAATTATATTTTTATTTTAGTACAGAGGGAAAACTTGAGATTTAATTTAACCTAGTATTAATCATGAAAGGGAAGAGCGTGAATACGCATTTATTCATTGAGGCGACAGAACAAACTCCAAGAGTTGTGTTTAATCTTACTGAAGGGCAACTTGCGATTACAGGAAAATCTTTACCCGAAAGTGGCGAACAATTTTATCAGCCTATTTTAGATTGGTTAGACGATGCGGTGAACTCTAACACAGAGAAAGTGAAAATGCATATTGCTTTAGATCAAATGAATATCTCTTCTTCTAAAATGATTCTTTTCATTTTATATAAACTCAAAAAATTAAAAGAAGCTGGCAAAACGGTTTCTGTTTGGTGGTACCATGCCGAAGAAGATTCAGATATGCGGGAGGTAGGCGAAGATTACGAGTTTATGGTGGATATTCCTTTTCGTTTCAAAAGCGGAAAAATCGAAGGCAGCGAATTATTAGTTGCTTAGTACATCCTTTTAATTCTTACTTATTATATTAGCGCTTCAAAATTGAAGTGTAATAAATCTATTGTATATGTTAAAGAAAGTAATTATTGGTTTGCAATTGGTGATTTTGTTGGTGATGGGTTTTTTGTTGTACAAAGTTTACCAGCCTGTAGAGCCAGCAAAATATGTTTTTGACGATAAAGGAAAGCAAGTTTCTAAAGTGACCGATAGCGATATTATTGTGTATTACGATTACGATAGCTTGATGAAGAAAAGTAATTTTATCGATAGTATACAAAAGCAATTGCAATTGAGCGAACAAAGATATCAGAAGTCGCTAGAAGCAGCGAAAAACGATTACATGAATTGGATGAATCAAATGCAAGGAAAAATTGCGCGCAAAGAAATTACGGTGGTAGAACAACAGCAAGTGGAGCAGCAAGATTACGACAAGCAAATGTATTTGCAACAGTTGCAAGCAACAGCACAAAATGATATGGCGGTTAAAGGCGATAAGTCTATGAAATTAATCAACGATGCCATTCTTAAAACAGTTAAAGAATTGAACGTTCGCAAAAACATCAAATTTGTTTTGGCTTATGGTGGTGCTTCTCAAATTGTAATGCCTACTCAAAGTTCCTTGAACGTTACTAGCGATATGGTGGAAATCATCAATAACCTTTACAAAACAAAAAGAAAATAGTGTTTATCTCTCAAGAAAAATTAAAAAGCAACATCGCTGAATACATCCTCTATATGTGGCATGTAGAAGATGTTGTGCGCGCTTGTGCTTTCGATTTAAATAAGATTGAAGAGAATATTATTCAGCAAGCTGGCATTTCAGATGTGCAACAAATTCAATTGAGAAACTGGTACAAAGGCATTGTTGATGAGATGAAACGTGCTAAATTGTTGCAGCGCGGTCACCTGCAAGAAGTAGAAGAAAAGATGGCTGAATTGCATTTGTTGCATACCACTTTGCTAGCGGTTTTGAAAGACAAAGAATACATCGCTTTGTTCGATCATGCCAAGCCAGAAATAGAAGAACTGAAGAAAAAATCGGAGGTAAAAGTCGATGATCATCTTTCAGCCGAAAAAAAATCGCGCATCGTTAAAAATGACATAGAAGCTTGCTTTAATGGCTTGTATGGTTTGTGGATGTTGCGTCTTCAAAAAAAAGAAATAAGCGCAGAAACTTCTGCCGCACTTAATAAAATTTCAAAATTAATTTCTTATCTTACTCGCAACTATCACACAATGATGACGGGTTTATGAAACAGAAATTGCTACTTACTTTTTTCTTATTTCTTAGCTTAAGTTCTCTCTTTGCTCAAGCTACCGCTATTCTAGAAAGCGATACTGCTTTTGCAAAGCAATTTGATATTAAAGAATATTTTAACGTTGAAATTACACCCGAGCAGCGAAGTCAATACAAAAGTGAAATAGAAAAACTTACTGTTATCATTGCTGCGCATCCTAATGAAACGAGTGCTTATATCAATCGAGGTGCTTATTTTTCCTATTTAGGCTTTCATGTAAATGCTATCAAAGATTATGACGAAGCACTAAAAATAAACAAAAATATTCCCGAAGCTTTGTTCAATAGAGGTGTTGCTAAGGCTCGGTATTTTTATACTATAGATAGTTGTAAAGATATTTATGCCTCAGCTCAGCTCGGCTTAGAGTTCGCAAAAGTTTCTTTTGATAGAAATTGTAAGCGCTATGCCAATTTTATTGTAGCGAAGTAATTGTAGGGGCGAGCTGTGCTCGCCCGTGAATTAGTATGTGCGGGCGAGCACAGCTCGCCCCTACGGAAGTGCGTTTCTGAAAAAATCACACATTACATTTCTTAAATAGCGAAGTCGCAATATGTCCGCCAAATCCAAAAGTATTACTCATCGCATAATTCACCGTTCTGTGTTGTGCTTTACCTAAGGTTAAATTAAACTTCTCAGCATATTCAGGTTCTGGTTCATCGGTATTGATGGTAGGTGGAATAATATCTTCTTTCGTCGCCATGATACAAGCTATCGCTTCTACTGCACCAGCTGCACCTAGTAAGTGTCCGGTCATAGATTTAGTAGCACTAATATTGAATTTTTTCGAAGCACCAAACAACCTTTCTACTGCGCGCAACTCGCTCACATCTCCTTGTGGAGTTGAGGTAGCGTGAAGGTTGATGTAATCGATTTCTTCTGGCGAAATTCCAGCCTCTGCAATAGCTTCGCTCATGCCTAAAAAAGCACCTTCTCCTTCTGGATGCGTTCCTGTTAAGTGATAAGCATCGGCTGTTTGTCCGCCACCTACAATCTCTGCCAAAATTGGCGCGCCGCGTTTGATAGCGTGTTCATAGCTTTCTAAAATTAAAGCACCGCCACCTTCGCCCATTACAAATCCGTCGCGTTTAATATCAAATGGTCGACAAGCTTTTTGCGGATCTTCATTTAACTGCGATAAAGCCTTTGCTGCGCTGAATCCACCAATGGCACTTTCACAAATAGGCGCTTCCGATCCACCGGTAATAATCATGTCGGCTTTGCCCCAATGAATATGGTTGAACGATTCTATGATGGCTGTGTTTGATGTTGCACAAGCAGAAACAGAAGTGAAGTTTACACCGCGCAAACCGTATTTTATAGAAATGATGCCCGATGCGATATCGACAATCATTTTAGGTATTAAGAACGGACTAAACCTTGGCGTTCCGTCGCCTTTAGCGTATTCTTTCACTTGTTCTTCGAAGAAAGAAATACCACCATTTCCACTTCCCCAAATAACGCCAATTCTATTTTTATTTAGTTTTTCAAAATCGATGTTGGCGTGACGAACAGCTTCGTCAACCGCTACCAATGCGTATTGTGTAAAGGGGTCATAGCGACGCGCCTCACCTTTGTCAATATGATCTAACACATTGAATCCTTTCACTTCACACGCGAAACGTGTTTTGAATTTCGATGCATCAAATTTTGTGATGTTGCCAGCGCCACTCACTCCGTTTTTTAGGTTCTCCCAAAAATCGTGGGCGTTATTTCCAATAGGCGTTAAGGCGCCAATACCTGTAACTACAACTCTTTTCATATAATTTGTTCAAAGTTTAATGTTCAAAGTTCAATGTTCGCTAAGTTTTTATTTCTTTAACTCAGTACGTATTAAATTACTTTGTCCGCGCGCCACCAAACGTGTTTCATCGGCATTCCAAATTTCACATTCGGCATGAATCAACTGTTTTCCATGCTTAATAATTTTGCTGTGTGCTACAACAGTATCTCCGTTTTTAACTGCCGACAAATAATCGATAGATAAGTTGATGGTAGCAAAGAATTGTTGTTCTCCTAAAGTGAAAACCGTTGCGCCTAAAATATCGTCAATGATGCCAGATGTTACGCCGCCATGCAGGTTTCCCATGGCGTTGGTCATTTCGTTACGCACCACATATTTCAAAGAAATTTTTCCTTTATCAGCTTTAAGAATAGTGGGTTTTAACCAATTCATAAAAGCAGAAGGCGAGCCTTTAATTTCTTGTCCCACTCCCAATTGCAGCATTGTTAATACATCCATATTTATTTTTTTAAATCGTTAATCACTGTTTTTTTTATAGTATCAAAATCTTTCACACTAGTCAATCGGCAAATTTGCACAGCAGCCAGCATAGTGCTTATCACCATCAATGCTTTTGTGCGCGAAGGTAGGTCGAAATAAAATACTTTTTTCTTTTTTCCTTCCTCTAAAATTTCAGTCACCCATTGTAAAATTTCTGCAGCTAATGCTTTCACTTCTTTGGCTATTTTTTTGTCGATAGAGTGGAGGTCGGTAGCCAACGACCCTACAATACACACTTTATCTTCTGCTTTTATTTTGCTGTAGATGGAGAGAAAAACTTCCAGTTTTTTCTCGGGAGCTTTGTCTTTTACTTTTTCTTTTAATGCTTTTACTTTTTCGGTGTGTTGCTTCAGAAGTGTTACTCCTAAAGCAGTTTTTGTAGCGAAGTGGTAATGAATCGATGCGGTTTTTATTCCCAAAGATTTCGATAAATCATGAAAGCTAAAGGCATTAAATCCTCTTTCTCTAATGAGCTCATCGCTCAATTGCAATATTTTTTCTTTTGTATTGATGGTGTAAATATAACTACCTACTAGTAGATAGGCAAGGGGTAAGTGAATTTATTTTTTATTTACACAGCACCTGTTCATGGCGCGGGTCTCCAGACCCGTGACCTGCCTACTCCGGCATTTCTAATGCCTATTCCAAAACAATAAATAGACAATACAATTGTCAGAGTAGAGAAGTCACGGGTCTGGAGACCCGCGCCATGAGGGAGTTGGTTAGTGCTGCGATACGTGTGAATTATTGAAAAAGCCAAAGGCTTAGGGAGTGTTAGAATCGCTTAGATTTGATATTAAGAGGAGAAAGAAACTTTCGGTTTTAAAAAATGCAGCCTAAGCGAGGCAGGGAAGCTGAAAGCTTCGGCAAAAGATTCAGCAAAGTTCGCTACGCTAAACTTAGCAGGGGAAAGGAGTGTTACTTTTGTTGTGCCGTTATTATTTTGTTGTTCTTCCAACTTTAATTTTGTTTAAAAATATAGGGCGTCAGTTTTCACCAACGCCCTCAATCTCAATCTCACTCTCGAAACTTCCTATAAATGTATCACCTCCCCATAAGCCATCGCCGTAGCCTCCATTATCGCCTCACTCATCGTTGGGTGTGGATGCACCGCTTTCAACATTTCATGTCCTGTAGTCTCCAATTTTTTAGCCACCACGATTTCAGCAATCATTTCGGTAACGTTAGCACCAATCATGTGGGCTCCTAGAAGTTCTCCGTATTTGGCATCGTAAATAACTTTGATGAATCCGTCTTTCGCACCAGCAGCAGATGCTTTACCAGATGCACTAAAAGGGAATTTACCTATTTTCAATTCGTAACCTGCAGCTTTTGCTTTTGCTTCTGTTAATCCAACAGATGCAATTTCTGGAGAGCAATACGTACAACCAGGAATGTTTGAATAATCTAAAGGTTCAGGGTGGTGACCCGCAATTTTTTCTACTGCAATGATTCCTTCTGCCGATGCAACGTGTGCCAAAGCAGCAGTTGGAATAACATCACCAATAGCATAGTAACCAGGGATGTTGGTTTGGTAGAACTCATCCACTTTGATTCTTCCTTTGTCCACCACGATACCCACTTCTTCCAATCCTAAGTTTTCAATGTTTGCTTCGATACCTACCGCGGATAAAACGATTTCAGCATCGATTACTTTTTCGCCATCTTTTGTTTTGATGGTTACTTTGCAATCTTTACCTGTTGTATCTACTTTCTCAACAGAAGCATTGGTCATTACCGTAATGCCTTGTTTTTTCAATGATTTTTCTAATGCTTGAGAAACATCGGTGTCTTCAATAGGAACGATGTTAGGCAAGAATTCAACTACTGTTACTTGGGTACCCATAGTGTTGTAGAAATAAGCGAACTCAACGCCTATTGCTCCCGAACCTACGATAACCATTGATTTTGGCATTTTAGGCATCACCATCGCATCACGGTATCCTATAATTTTTTTACCATCTTGCGGCAAGTTAGGCAATACACGAGATCGTGCGCCTGTTGCTATCATGATGCTTTTTGCAGAAATATCTTGTTTTTTACCATCAGCAAAAGTCACTTCAACCACTTTACCAGCCTTCACTTTACCAACCCCAGCAATAACTTCAATTTTGTTCTTTTTCATTAAGAACTGAATCCCTTTGCTCATTCCATCGGCCACATCGCGACTTCTTTTCACGATACCTTTGAAATCGGCTTCAGCATCTTTTACAGTGATACCGTAGTCGGCAGCATGTTTAATATATTCGAAAACATTAGCGCTTTTTAACAATGCTTTGGTAGGAATACATCCCCAGTTCAAGCAAATACCGCCCAATTCAGAGCGTTCAACGATAGCTGTTTTTAAACCTAATTGTGATGCGCGAATGGCAGCTACATATCCACCAGGGCCGCTACCTATAACGATAAGATCAAAGCTCATGTTTTTTGTTTTTGAAAGTTAAGTGGCGAAGATAAGAAAATGAGTTCAAAGTTTAATGTTCAAAGTTCAAAGTTCTTTTTCGTATTTTGGCTCTATGAATAAGCAAGAAAACAAAACATACTATTCTATCACAAGAGGCCAAACAGGTAGCCATTTGGTAGATATTGAAATGAGAATAGAGAATAAAGAAGGTAGAGATTTGGTGCTTTTTTATCTTCCTATTTGGAGACCCGGACGATACGAACTGGCCGATTATGCTAAAAATATTTACAATGTTCAGTTTTTTACAGGAAAAGGAACAGAATTGTATTTCGAAAAAATTGATAAAAGCTGCTGGGAGCTGCAAACGGGCGGTATTAGTGAGTTGGTGGTGAAGTATTCTTACTACGCGAATCAATTGGATGCGGGCGCTTCTTTCACCGATGAAAATCAGCTGTACATCAATCCTTGCAATTGCTTTATGTACACGCAAGAGCATTTTTACAACGAAATAGAATTGACTGTTAATGTGCCGAATGATTTTGTAATCGCCACCGGACTCACCAAATTAAAGAAGAATGTTTTCTCTGCTAAGAATTTCGATGAGTTGGCTGATTCTCCTTTTATTGCCAGCAATCATTTACAGCAACAATCTTATAAAGTTAAAGAAACCAATTTCACTGTTTGGTTTAATGGCGAATGTAAACCCGATTGGGATAAAATAATAAGTGATTTTAAAGGTTTCACGACTGAACAAGTAAAAGTGTTTGGTGGTTTTCCCGAAGAAGAATATCATTTCTTGTATCAAATTTTGCCGGTGAGTTTTTACCATGGCGTGGAGCATTGCAATTCTACTGTGATTGCACTCGGTCCGAGTTGTAATATTATGAAGGGTAAAGCTTACGAAAACTTCTTGGGAATTTCTTCGCACGAACTTTTTCATGCTTGGAATATCAAAGCTATTCGTCCGGTTGAAATGTATCCTTACAATTTCCAAAAAGAAAATTATTCGCGTTTAGGTTATGTAGCAGAAGGTGTTACAACTTATTATGGCGACTTAATTTTGGCGCGCGCAGAAGTGGTGACGCAAGAACAATATTTTGCAATGTTGAATGAAAATTTCGACAAGCATTTTTACAACTATGGAAGATTCAATCAATCGGTGGCTGAAGCATCGTTCGATACCTGGTTAGATGGCTATAGCAAAGGAATTCCAAATAGAAAAGTTTCTATTTATACTGAAGGTTGTTTGAACGCCTTAATGTACGATTTGCAGATTCGCAAAGAGAGCGATGGTAAAAGAGATTTAGACTGGGTAATGAAAAAACTATATGTTGATTTTGCACAAGAAGATCAGCCGTATACAGAAGATGATTTTAAGAAATTGGTGAGTGATGCGGCAGGTGAAGATTTATCGTGGATTTTTGAAGAACATGTTTACGGTAAAGCCGATTATTTTCCTGCATTAAATGAGTCGTTGAAATATGTAGGTTGCACCTTGAAAAAATACGAGCATCCACAATTGGCTGCATCTGCTTTTGGTTTGCGTTTAGATGGTAATGTGGTGGTTGATGTTGCACCTTGCTCACCAGCGTGGGAAGTAGGTTTGCATCGCAACGATGAAATCATAGCAGTAAACGGAATTGCTGCAGAAAAAGCGAAAGTAAACGATTGGATTGCTTACTTCGAAAATGATGTTTTGCTTACTGTAAAAAAAGACAATCACATTGTAGAAAAAATACTTAAAAAAGGAGAATTTAAATTCTATACTTCGGGTAGAATTGAAAGAGTTAAAAATCCAACAGCGCAGCAAGAAGAGGCGTTTAAAGAGTGGTTGGGGTAGGAAACAAAAGTTCTTTTTACAGAATGAGTCACTAACTCCACTTCTCCCTTTTTAAACGGGAGAGTGCGGAAATGCCAGTGTTGGGGGAAGAGGGATTTTGTGTAATACTTGAAATCCCTCTTGCCTTTACCCACAAGACCCACACACTCTCCCTTTTAAAAAGGGAGAAGTGGAGTTAGTGACCCACGACGTGCAGTACAGTATTAATTATTAGTTTTGATTTTTTTCAACAATGCTCAATAACACCAACATACCCTTCTCACAAACCAACTTGCTCCCCCCAATCATCACCGATTTGTTGAAGCAAGGGGAGTTGAATTTCAATAAAAAAACCGATAGAAAACTATTGGTTTCGAAGTTGAATGAGCAGTATTCTTCTTTTGCAGTTCACGATAAAGTAAAAGCAAATATTGAATCTCTTTTGGATGAAAATACTTTTACGGTAACAACCGGACACCAATTGTGCTTGCTGGGCGGACCGGCATATTTCATTTATAAAATTGTATCTGCGATTAAGGCTTGCGAGTTGTATGCAGCGCAATATCCTGCAAAGAAATTTGTGCCCGTTTTTTGGTTGGCTTCTGAAGATCACGATTTTGAAGAAGTGAATCATTTGTATCTCTTTGGTAAAAAAGTAGAATGGAAAACTGCGCAAACTGGCGCTGTAGGAAGAATGAAAATGGAAGGTTTTTCTGACGTCTTTTCAGAACTACAATCCATCATGGAAATTCCTGAATTCTTCTCCTCTTCATGGTCGTCAATGACTTCAACGTCGTCATTGTCCTCTTTCACCAAAACCTGGCTAAACAAATTGTTTGCCCCTCACGGCTTAATCATCATTGATGCCGATGACAAAGATTTGAAAAGAAGTTTTGCGCCCATTATCGAAAAAGAATTCAGCGAAAAAGTAGGCAAAAGAGAAGTGGAAAAAACGAATGCTTTTTTAGGTGAGAAATATAAGTTGCAAGTGAATCCTCGCGACATTAATTTTTTCAAGTTGGAAGATGGCAAGCGTGAACGTTTTACCCATGAAAATAGCGCCGATTGGAAAGAGCTGTTGCTTACTAATCCCGAAAAATTTTCTCCCAATGTAATTTACCGCCCCTTATACCAAGAATTTATTTTACCTAATGTGGCTTATGTTGGTGGACCCAACGAACTGGCCTACTGGTTTCAATTAACGGGAGTTTTTGCTGCACATAATATGGTTTATCCTCAATTGATTTTGCGTGATTCTTTTTTGGTGCTCAATGCCAATCAGCAAAAAATGTTGAGTGCACTAAATTTTTCTGTTGAAGATATTTTAGAAAGCTCAGATACTTTAAAATCAAAATTCTTGAAATCTAAATTGGAGATTTCAGATGAGACTTATCAATTGTCAATTTCACAGCTTTTCGAAAGATTAAAGGCAGAGGTTTCTAAAATCGATTCAACATTAGAAGGTTCGGTAGATGCCGAGAAAACAAAGACTTCTAAATCTATCGAGAATTTATTTGCGCGAATCAAGAAGGCCGAAAAAGCGCGTCACGAAATAGATTTGAATAAAATCGATAAGCTGAAGAATCAGCTTTTTCCAGATGGTGTTTTTCAAGAAAGAAGGGTGAATTTCATGGAGTTTTATTCCCGCTATGGCGCCAACTATATCGATGCTGTGCTGCAAAACGCCAATCCGTTGAATTCGTGTTTAAAAGTTTTAACAGAAGCGTGAGGTATATCGCTTAAATTTTAAGATTTTAGCTGCCTGATTCAATTTAAACTAATTATGAAGTATTATTTCTCTTTTGCACTTTTTGCTGCTACCTTATTTTCTTGTATTGAAGAAAACGATTCATCTCAAAACAGTATTACCAAACCTTTAACCGATACTGTTCATTTGGCTACTACAGCAGATAAATTGTCGTATGCGCTAGGTTCTAGCTTAGGTGTTGGTTTGCGCGATAATTTTGCCGATGCCAATGTAGATGAGATTTTAAAGGGAGTGAAAGATTGCATAAACGATACTTTTCCTCGCATGCAAAAAGAGGCTGCCAAAGCTTTAATTATTGCTTTTGTAAATAAAGATTCTGTGGCAATCAACAAAGACGATGTGGCTTATGCTTTCGGAGTAGATTTCGCTTCTTCTTATTCTACTTTTGGCGATATGAAGAAATTGAATTTGGAGGTGTATAAAAAAGCAGTGCAACATGGTTTGCATGAAGAGCAATTGCAGATAGATCCTCGTCAGGCCAACGATTTTATGACCAAATACAAATCGGAAATGGGTAAAGAAGTAGGTGCAGCTTTCTTGGCGGCTAATAAAACTAAACCTGGTGTAATTACTACTGCGAGTGGTTTACAATATAAAGTGATTAGAAAAGGTACCGGACCGAAACCAACTTCTTCTAACGACCAAGTTACTGTGCACTACAAAGGAATGTTAACCGATGGAAAAGTATTCGACAGTTCATACGATCGTGGTGAAACAACTTCATTTGGATTGAATCAAGTAATTCGCGGCTGGACAGAAGGTTTGCAATTAATGGAAGTAGGTTCTAAATATGAATTTTATATTCCAGAAAATTTAGCTTACGGTGCGCAAACACAAGGTGGAATTCCTCCTTATTCAACCTTGATTTTTGAAGTAGAATTGTTCAAAATCAATGACAAATAATGGAAGCTAAACTCGACATAGCCAAAGACTACGAATACATCAAAACGCAGGTGCATTACCTTGATAATTTTGCCAAAAAGGTAGAGATGGAGTGCTCAAATTATTTTGGTTCTAAAAATTATTGGGGCGGGATACCTTTGGATGCGCCTATATATCCGCATATAGACAAGTGGGTGAGCAACTATCAAAAATTGCATAAACACATTTGGCAGCAAAGTTATGAAGCTGAAGTAATGGAATTGGTGGCTACTTTGCACGAAATAAAATTCATTAAGCCATCGCTCACTTCTGAAGATTTAAAATCTTTTTCGGTGTGGAAAAAAGTATTGTATTTTTTGTTACCTCCATTTCGTTGGAATTATAACAAAAAGAAAGTAAAAGAGGTGAAAGCCAAGTTGAATGAATTTAAGCAAACCATGGAGAATGCTAAGAAATTTGTGATTCGATTGGAAGGCCATTATTTTTATTCTTAAATTACTCTCATCAACACCAAAGAATGAGAGTAGTTTTTATTTCAGATACACACAATCGTCATCCTAAAGTTGTTTTGCCCGCTGGAGACCTTCTAATTCACGCAGGCGATGTGTCGGGAAGAGGAACGCAAAAAGAGATTGAAGATTTTTTACTTTGGTTTTCTTCTCATCCTCACCAGTACAAAATTTTTATTGCAGGTAATCACGACTTTTTTATTCAACAAAATCCACAAAAATTCAAAGAAATTTTACCTGCCAACGTTACCTATTTACAAGATGAATTGGTGGAGATTGAAGGAAAGAAGATTTATGGGAGTCCGTGGACACCTCGTTTCATGAACTGGGCTTTCATGAAAGAAAAGGGCGAAGACATTGCGCAAGTTTGGCGACAAATACCTAATGAAATAGATTTGCTTATTACGCACGGTCCGGCCTTTGGAACCTTAGATCAAATTTACACCGGATTACCTGTAGGCTGTGAAGAATTAGCCATAGAATTAGGAAGAATAAAACCTAAGTATTTTTTGTTCGGACATATTCATGAAGCCTACGGAGTGAGAGAAAAAGGGGGCATCACTTATATTAATGGCGCTGTATTGAATGAACGATATGTGTTACAAAACGAAGTCACGGTTTTTGATTTATAACCATGAAAAATCTAGCTCCCATTATATTATTTGCTTACAATAGGCCTTTCCACACCCAAGAAACACTGCGCTATCTTTCTCAAAATATTTTGGCCGAAGAATCTACCTTGATTGTTTATTGCGATGGCGCAAAACAAGATGCTAGCGAAGAGAATAAACAAAAAATTAAGCAAGTTCGTGAACTTGTAAAGGCGCAAAATTGGCCCAAAGAAATTCAGGTAATAGAAAGTGAAGCGAATAGAGGCTTAGCCAATTCTATTGTCAATGGAGTTCGCGAAGTGACCGAAAAATATGGTAAAGCCATCGTTTTGGAAGACGACATAATTACTTCCAAATATTTTTTGAAATACATGAACGATGCCTTAAATATGTACGAAGATGTGGAGCAAGTGTTGAGCATTGGTTCTTGCAATTTTTTCGCGCATGAACAGAATACACCCGAAACATTTTTTATTCCTATTCCCGATTGTTGGGGCTGGGCCACTTGGAAAGATAGATGGCAGTTGTTTGAAAAAGATGGCAGTAAATTATTGGCACAATTGCAAAACAAAAAGTTGATAGATTCATTTAATGTTGAAGGTGCTTACGATTTTGAGCAAATGTTGAAAGACCAAATGCAAGGCTTGAATAATTCGTGGGCTATTCGCTGGCAGGCATTGGCTTACATTCAAAATAAATTGGCTCTTTACCCTAAGTTTGCACAAAGTCATAATATTGGCTTCGATGCTGATGCAACACATACTACAAAGGCGGCAGAAATATTCAATACCAAAGCATATTTGCATCAAGAGGTTAAAGTGGCAAAAATGGAGGTGCTTGTTTTGCCACAAGTGTTTCTTCAAATGAAAAAAGGCTATGCTTTATCGGCAGGCGAAAATAATCAAACCTCATTTGTTAAAAGAATACTGTCGTTTCTAAAAAGAAAACTAAAAATATCATAGTATATTTAAAAATGCATTTGGATTTCTGCACCATATTTAACCATGAATACTTAAGCAGGGCTTTGGCAATGTACGCATCGCTAAAGAAAAACTGCGATAGTTTTCACGTTTATGCTTATGTGTTAGATGATGTGTGTTTGCGTTACTTTCAAACAGGCGATTTTCCAAATTTAACAATCTTGCCTATTGCAGTTGCCGAAGATGCGGAATTGCTAAAGGTTAAGAAAAAAAGAACTTTGGGTGAGTATTGCTGGACTTGCACCCCCTCGCTCATTTTGTGCACCATTCAAAAATACAATTTGAAACATTGCACTTATGTCGATGCCGATTTGTATTTCTTTCAAAATCCTAAAATTTTAGTGCAAGAAATGGGAGACGATTCGGTATTGATTACGCCACATAATTTTTCTACTGAATACAAGAGTGCACTTCGCTTTGGAAAGTACTGCATTCAATTCATGACTTTTAAAAACGATGAATATGCCATGAAAGCTTTGCGCTGGTGGAGAGAAGCGTGCTTGAATTGGTGCTACAATAGGTTAGAAGATGGTAAGTTTGGAGATCAATTGTATTTAGACGATTGGCTTACAAGGTTTGAGAAGATTCACGAATTACAGCAAGAAGGTTCTTTTGCGCCTTGGAACAATTTAACTTTTGACATTGTAGAGGAGAACGGACAAAAAATATTGGTGAATAAGAAAACATTACGACGCTCTCCTTTGGTTTTTTATCATTTTCATGGCTTTAAATTTATCGAAGAAAGATACCGTATTTTTAATACCTATCTGTTTAAGATCAGAAAGATAGATTATGGCAGTTTTACTATTTCTAAAGAAACAGAAAAAGCTTTGTACAACCCATACATAGAGCATTTGAGAAATAAAAGTGCGATGTTGAAAATTAATTTGGAAGATGATGTAGACGCAGATGGAGTGGTTGTTTATGAAAGGGATTTCGAAAATATTTTCAAAAAAGATAAGTCAACTCAATAAGCTCTTTTTTCCAAGAGTTTATCAATTAGGCAAAGATTTGTATATTTCTGCCTTAAACCGATTTCATGGCCTACATTTTAAATTTAAATACTTTTTCAGATGCGAGAGGTAAGCTCACTGTAATTGAGAAAGTACTTCCTTTTGAGGTAAAAAGAGTTTTTTATATCCATAGTGTTATTAACCCTATGTCGGAACGCGGAAAGCACCGCCACAAAAGAACACAGATGGCTGTTGTTTGTGTTAAAGGAAGTTGCAGAATTGTGAACAATGCTGGACTATCAGAAACAGAATACTTTTTAAACAACCCTGAAACTTGTTTAATCTTAGAACCTCAAGATTGGCACTATATGTACGCCTTTAGTTTCGATGCAGTGTTGTTGGTTTTGGCTTCTGAATACTTTGATGTAAACGATTACATCTACGACAAATATTTGCCTCAATGATAGAGTACGAAAATTTAGCAAAATCGAATAAGAAATTCCATTCGGAATTTGAGAAATCATTTCATCAAAATTTAGTCGACGGTAGATTTGTATTAGCCCAAAATGTGCAAAGCTTTGAAAGTAATTTTGCAGCTTATTGCGGTGTGAAAAATTGTGTAGGTGTAGCATCGGGATTAGATGCACTTTTCTTTGCAGTGAGGGCTTTAAATTTGCCTAAAGGAGCCGAGGTTTTGGTGCCAGCCAATACTTATATTGCTTCTATTATAGCTATTCTTAATGCTGGTTTTAAGGCAGTTTTGGTTGAGCCCGATATTCATACCTACAATATTTCTCCAAAAGAGATAGAAAAAAGTATTACGCCTAAAACGAAAGCCATAATGGTGGTGCATTTGTATGGCAAGTTGTGCGATATGAAAACCATTTTAGCCATCGCTAAAAAACATAAATTAAAGGTAATTGAAGATTGCGCGCAGGCGCATGGCGCATCTTACAAGGGTAAGCGTGCAGGTAACTTTGGCGATGCTGCAGCATTTAGTTTTTATCCTACCAAAAATTTGGGTGCTTTAGGAGATGGAGGCGCTATTACTTCCAACGATGCTAGTCTAAGTAAGCAATTTAAATTGCTTAGAAATTATGGTTCTGTAGAAAGATATAAAAACGAAATTGTAGGTTACAATTCTCGATTAGATGATATTCAGGCCGGATTCTTAAACATAAAGTTACAGGCCTTAGATGCGCTAACGGAACACAAAAGAAAATTGGCGCAAATCTATTTGAATGAATTAAAAAATGATTTCATTCTTCCACAGGTAAATAAAGATTATTTCGATGTCTATCACATTTTCAATGTGCGTCATCTCAAAAGAGATAAGCTAAAAGAATATTTGCTAAAAAACGATATCCAAACTGATATACATTATCCTGTTGCGCCTCATCAGCAACCTGCTTTGAAGGCGATGTATAAGGGCAAAAAATTCCCTTTTTCCGAAGAGATTCACGCTACCACTCTAAGTTTACCCATTGCTTATTTTCACAGCGAAAAAGATATAATGAAGGTAGTGAAGGTGATGAATAAATTTTAATCCTTTTTGTTTAATGCCAAAGTGTGCTTACATTTGCTAGGCCTGCCCAGGTGGCGAAATTGGCAGACGTACCATCTTGAGGGGGTGGCGCTCGTAAGGGCATGAGAGTTCGAGTCTCTTCCTGGGCACAACGCCGGAATTATTACAATTCCGGCTTTTATTTTTTCTTGAATATTTAAAATCAATCAATTGGTTAGTGTCAAAGTTCGATTTCTGGTTCGATAGTAGAACTTAGGTTATTCTCCTATTGGGTAGTTTGGGAAATTAGTTTTTAGAATGGTTATAGCATCCTTTTTCAAAACTGGTAAATGGTTAATGAGAACACCCCAAACTAATTCTTCAGAAATGGTGTCGTAAGCATGAATAACTGCGTTTCTAAATTGAACTATTTTCTCAGCCGACGAAATATTAATATCAGGTTGTTTTTCCGATTTCCTTATCCATAAATTAATTGGCGAGATTGTTCGATGGATTCTTTAAGGAAAGGATTTCGGATGGTTTTATTTTCAACCAAATCAACAGGTCTTCCCAATAATTTTTCGAGTTGAATTTTCAAATCAAAATAATTATCGAAATAACTTAGTAGTTCCACATTCCCAAATTTCACTAAGAAATCTATATCACTATCCTCATGATTTCTGCCTGTGGCATAAGAACCAAACAAATATAACTCATCAACTTTGTGATTTTTACAAAGTTGTGTAATACTGTCAATTTTATTTGAAATAGCTAAGTGCATATCCAAATATAGGAAAAAGCTTATTATTTGTTTGAAACTTCTCGGAAACGGGATTTTCCCCTGTGAAAGTTGGTTACTCTGATTAAGAAAAATAGTTCATTTGAACCACTATTTACAATTCTCCTTCGAACTTCTTCATGAACACTTTCATCTCTCCTAAATCATCTAAAAAGTTCGATAACTCAAACTCTTTGTGCACAAAAATGAGAGTGAGAGTGAGAAGCGAGAGCGCGCACATTCACTCATGAATTATTTTGTGCGCTCATTAATTTTTCAACTTTTTGAAGGAAGATATCATTGGTGGGTTCATAATTGATGTCGTTGATAGGGAAATACTTTTCTCGAATTTCGCTCATTGGTAACTTATCGATTATCTTATACATAAGTAATTGAAAAGTTTGGCGGTTTTTTATTTTGGCTACGAACTCCTCTTTATCTGCTATTGCGCTGCGAGAAATTGTATGTAAAAATTCAAGCATTGTCTGCAGTTCGTTGCTTACTAAAATATTTTGCATTTTAATTTGCCTCTTTATGTGTTCAATTTTATTCAAGAAAACATCAAAACTATTTAGAAGATAGATAGCAATTGCTTCAAGCATTTGCACCTCTAAATATTGATATGATTTTTTGTTTTTCTTAAATTCTTCAAAGTATATTTCCACCTGTTCTAGCACTTCTAAGTAGTCTTCTTCAATTAATAAAAGTTCAATGAGGCCTAAATGAATTCTACTTAATAGTATTTGGTTGGTAACAAGTTTCTGCTTTTTAACGAAATTGAACAGCTCAGTTAGATTGTGTGTTTTATTTTCGCTAGATCGAAAAAGTTGAATGAAAGAATGATTTGCAAAATAGATGTCATAGTAATTTTCCATCAATACATAATCTTTTTGCTTTCCACTAAAATCATAAAAAGTTTTATCAAGCAAGTGCATGTATGCTTCAAGTTCTTTAATGTTTCTGTCAATTTTGAGTTTAGTGAATATGTTACTTAAAATGAGTAGAGCAGAAAGATTGCTATTTTCTTTAATTTCAAAAGAAAGAATAAGTTGTTCTTTTCTTATTTCGTGATGACTATCTTCATCGGCCTTTAGCATGTATTCCATTGCTTTTATCTCTAAAAAAGCAAACTTCGCTTTGTTCGAATTAATCAAAATTTGATCAGCTTCAGAAAATAGATGTAGCACATGCTCGGGCAAGCGATCTGCAATCGAGTAGAAAAAGTAATTGTAAAAATGTGCGGTTAACTTTCTGTATAAGCTTTGAAGTTTATTGAGCGTATATGCCTTGCTAGAAGCATCATCTATGTTGTTTTGAATTTTTGCACTTTCATCTGATGTAACAGTTCCTCTTTTAAAATTTATATTCCATAACTCCTTGCACGCCTCTTCTTGTATGGCGAATTCCTCGCAATTTTCTGCTTTTGAAATTAACTTCATGCATCTGCTTTCAGCTTCATCTAAAAATCCTTTGTACACCAATATTTTTATATCACAGAGATAACTTCTTAATTTTATCTCAATATGATCTTCTTCAATAGTGTAGCGCAAATCTTTAAGCACAATTTCGTAAAGTAAGCTCGCATTTGATTTCGTTAATTTTGAAGCTTTCCCAGCTTCTTCCAGCAAGAGTTCGAAGTCATAATTTTTTTGTTTACAAATTGTGTCGTAATATTCACTCAGCAAGGATGAGTCTCTGCTGCTGGTCAAGCGCAATGTAACATGTCTTTTCTCTGCTTGCGATAGGCTGTGTATTAAATCGTGTAACTTTTTCAAAGCGCTAATTGTTTTAAAATGGTAATGTTCTTTAATTCCTTATTTTCCGCAGATTGAATCTTTAAAAAATATACTGCATCGCTCAAATTTTAAGTGTTTATTACTAAGCTATCTCCAATGTTTTCATTTAATTTTAGAAGCACAACTTTACCTGTTTGATCATCTATGGGGCATGAAATGAGTTGGTTTGACTGATCTAAAACAACATTTATTCAAACCATCTTCCACCACTCATGCTCAAGGTTCCATAGAGCATCCCTGGGCCAAAAATTTTGCTAACATATACTGCCATGTTCACTTTATCCATCAAAACCATTCCTTCGGTCATTGTAATGGCAATGTCGCAGCGGCCCGCTTTGCTCAACTCAATATCGTTTAAATAGCAATACTTTGCTGGCGCTGTGCCCTGTTATTTCACCCTCACCAAAAACTAAAGAAATGGCAAATGCTGCACTACTTGAGGTGTTCATGGTATTGGCGATGCTCTGGCGCCATAAGCAAACCAAAATGGCAGTGAGCGGCCCACAATTGTTAATGGTATGCAAAGTAGCTGTTTCATAGTAGTAGAGTTACTCTGTAACGAAGGTACTTTAATTTAGTTTGCAGAGTCGCACTACTTTTGTGATAAAATAACATTCAAAACGCACTAATATTGTGTTAATAGTTTGTTTATCAGGTATTAGAGTAGTGTAAAATACGTTATTTATTTTAAATACCCCAATTCTCTGTAATGAATAAAATTGTAAATGATTATCTGTCATGGCACCAGTTAAATTATTTTCAAAGAGGCCTCATCCGCGGCACTTTCCGTTAGCTGCCAGTCCACTGCTTAAAAATACTTTTCACACTCAGGTAGCCTTCTCTTTTGGAGAAGGGCTGCGGATAAGGCCCAATTAA
Source organism: Chryseobacterium gleum (assembly GCA_945871895.1). Lineage (GTDB taxonomy): Bacteria > Bacteroidota > Bacteroidia > Flavobacteriales_C > JAHEZL01. The sequence continues at coordinate 45,437 of CAMBXP010000011.1, forward strand.
GTTTATGGGTAAAATTGCGCATAAGCATCTGTTTTTTTATCGCAAAATTTTTAGTCCAATGTCTTCTACGTTTAGCAAATGATCCCTAACCTGGGGGATTTTTTCTATCAATAATTTAATTTCTTAAAAAAAGATATATTGTGTTTTAATATTCTTATAAACAGTGCTTTACGATAGATATATCTCTTTTTAAAATAGATAAACATCCATTTTTACTGTTTTGCATCAATTGAACTTTACCTTAACTTAACCTATAATACTTCTAAATTTGTCGTTATGAAAGCTCAGTTAAACAAATTCAATTGTTTTAATAAGATTGAAACAATTAGTAAAAAAAATAAAGAAGGGCTTTATTTTGGGCTGAAAACTTTTAAGTTACACTTCTTCATATTT